>NZ_CP065425.1:3072916-3380208 GCF_016772275.1 Heyndrickxia vini
CTTCATTCCAAGTCTTTTTCTCACACATAAAAAAGACGAGAAACAGAAAGGTTAATAGAAAATAATTCTATCATCCTACTTTTTTATATTGTTTCGTTCCCACTAGTTGATGAACATGTAAAACCAAGTTTTTAGAGCAATGGTAAAATAGAAAGAAATTGCATATGTATGGGAAAGTTTGTTGAACAACCATTACATTAGTGATAGGGGAATATGAACAAAGTATGAAGGAGAGAATGAAGTGATTGTAAAAGTAGAACTTTGCTCTAAGACTCAATATTTTCGTTGCCCTACTAAAATAGGCAGGAAGGTTTGTAAATTACAAAAGGATTTTGACAGGTGGTTATATAACAAAAATAACGATCATTCTTATTGGAAAGATGAGGATGGAAATAAATTTTATGGTGTTTGTTTTGATGCAGAAGCTTTTATTTTTTGGCTGAACAATGTAAGATTTAAAAATGGCAAAAAAGTTGCAAGGTTGATAGCTACTCCAAACAAACAACCCAAGAAGATGATTCATTTTTAGAAATAGACTTTGTTATTTTTAATTAACACGGAAATTCCTGAGCATTTACAAAACAAGATTCCACCATTTTTAACTTTCATAGAGCGTGCAAAGCCAGCCTCGATTTAGCCATGCATATCTGGCCAAGAAAATGTTTGGATTGCCACAAGACAGTCGAGATGCTTTTAGTGAAGTGTCCCCCCTCGTCTTTATTTTTGAAAATGAAAGGAATGATTGGATTTAGAAATGCGCAGCCAAAGATAATCAAAATAAGCGGATATTTCCGGTTAGACAGCAGAAAAGTGATTAGCTTGGGGTAAATAAGCGAAGGTTTTCCGATTATGCAAAGCAAAATTATTTATTTTCACGTTTTTTGAGTAAATAGCCGGAATCCTTCCGTCTATTAAAAGTATTTTCAGTTCTATTTCCTAATTAAGAGAAATTTCTCCCCTTATTTTTCAAACACGATTTAGCATCTAATGAACTTGTACAACTTCTCCATTAATTAAATAAAATACATATTAAAGAAGCTTAGAAATCCCAAGATTTTGTGTGCTAACTATATCGTTATTCAGTGCTACGAAATCTTATGTTATTTGTTCTGCGATTTTAGATTTCCTCTTCGTTATAGGAACTACTTATTTAAACATAGTAACTCCAACTTTAAAAGATAATAATCCCTCCCACTAAGATGGTTTCGTCTCGATTTTCTTTCCCAATATTGCGCCTCACCTAACAATAGTATATTGTTGTTTGCAGAAATATGGTTTATCAACTTAAACCATTGAACTAATTAGCGGAGGTATTTTACTGAATGAATAAACAGGACCAACTAAATATGATCAAAAAGGATTTTATTAATTGTCAAAAAGTACTGTTGGCAATTGGTGATGAGACACGTCAATCGATCTTGTTAGTTCTAATGGGGACGGATTGTCAAACAGGATTACGAGTGGGTGAAATCACTGAACGAACACATCTTTCACGACCTGCAGTGTCCCATCATCTTAAGGTTTTACGAGATGCTGGGGTTATTTTAATGCGTAAAGAAGGGACAAAAAACTTTTATTATATTAATGTACGTACAGAATTAGGATTGTTAAGAACGCTTGTATCGGATATTGATACGTTCATGGAGAACTTTTATAGAAATGATGAAATTTAAATTTGGAGGCATAGGCTATGAGAGCAATGGTTATTGATAGGTATGGGAAAGTTCCAATGCGTTTGGCAGAAATGCCTACACCTGAAATCGGTGAATATGAGGTGCTTGCAGAAATACATGCAGCTAGTATAAATCCAATTGATTTTAAGATACGAGATGGGAAAGTGAAATTGTTAGTTAAATATAAAATGCCTCTTATCTTAGGGAATGACTTTTCTGGTGTCGTTGCAAAGGTTGGCGCAAAAGTGACTCGTTTTAAAGTTGGTGACGAAATCTATGCACGTCCACGTAAAAGTAAAATCGGTACCTTTGCAGAATACATCGCTATTCATGAAGATGACATCGCCTTAAAACCTAAAAATTTGAGCTTTGAAGAAGCAGCAGCAATCCCGCTGGTTGGGTTAACTTCCTATCAAGCTTTACATGACGTATTGAAAATACAGAAAGGGCAAAAGATTTTAATTCAAGCGGGGGCTGGTGGTGTCGGTACCTTTGCTATTCAACTGGCCAAATTAATGGGTGCCACTGTCGCAACGACTGCAAGTGTTGCTGGCGAGAATTTAGTAAAATCTCTTGGTGCAGATGAAATTATCAATTACAAGACGGAAAAATTTGAAGAGATACTGAAAAACTATGATGCCGTATTTGATACACTTGGGGGCGAGACACTCGAAAAATCATTCGAAGTGATAAAAAGCGGAGGAAAAATTGTTTCCGTTTCGGGGTTACCGAATGCTCGTTTTGGTAAAGAATATGGTTCCGGATTTTTTAAAACCATGCTGTTTTCAGCAGCAAGCCATAAACTTACTGCGCTTGAAAAAAAACATAATGTTCAATATACATTTTTGTTTATGAAACCAAGCGGAGAGCAATTAAGTATAATCGCAAACTTTATTGAGTCCGGTAAAATTAAACCTATAATTGATAAAGTTTATCCTTTTGAAGATGCTCAAAAAGCGATGGAATATGCGGAGACTGGAAGGGCGAAAGGGAAAATAATATTAAAAATCAAATAGTTATTATGCGAAAATATATCTCAATTTCCGCTTTTTTCTTTTAATGATTCTATAAAAGTTACTCATTCTTAATCAATTTTTATCAAAATCGATTCTATTGTAGCCAATTTTGAGAATACTACTGGAAGATTTATGTAGGCATCGTCAAAGTACGACAATTTTATTTTTAATTTTAGAAAAAGATATTAAGATAAATAACCTGTATAATTTATGTTAAAATGGTCTATTTATTATTAAAGATATCCAAGGTCTTTAAGGAATCAAAGGTATTGCTAATTATGTAAAGTGGGGATGAAAAAAGTGGAGTTTCTTTTGGTGTTATTCATTTGTCCGATTATTGTCATTGTGGCTTCAATTCTCGGAATCTTTTTATTTAGGAAGTGGTTTGTTACCCCATTATTAACATTTGTTGTGTTTATCATTTTAACTTTTACTATTTTCAATGAATCTTTCTTTATTTGGGTGGTAGTCTATACAATATTATCCATTATCATCAGTTTGATTATGAAATTGATTAAAAAGTAAATTTACTCTTGGCCAGTGAATGGTTAGCGAATTTTTAAACATTTACTGGCGTATTTCCAATCACATTATCAAAAAAAGACAAAGCTCACTCACTTTGTCTCAGTACTGCAATGGGATATTCCCATTTCTATTTCCTTTAATACTTCTGGATCTGTTTCTTTCTTTTCAGCTTGCAGAAGTGATTCTTTAGCATCCATTCCTCCAATTTTACCTAGTGCCCATGCTGCGGTACCACGTAATACAGGTCTTGGATCATCTGTCAGCACTTTAATTAAGTCCGGAACTGCTGATTCTTCTTTAAAATGTGCCAGAGCAATAATTGCATTTCGTTGAATAGGCTTTTTCCCTCTCCATGAACCTGATACCGGACCGAAATCTTCTTTAAATTCACGGTTACTAATAGTCAGTAATGGAGTAAGCTTCGGCTTTGCAATTTCGGGATTAGGCTCCATTTCCTCATGGAAATGAAAATTCATTCCTTTATTTTTCGGGCAGCTTGTTTGGCAAGTATCACAGCCATAAAGGCGATTTCCTAATTCTACACGAAATTCCTCTTCTAGGAACCCTTTCGTTTGCGTTAAAAAGGCAATGCAACGCTGGGCATTTAATTGCCCGCCCTGCACTAAAGCTCCCGTCGGGCATGCATCAAGACATTTCGTACATGAACCGCATTGGTCCTCAATTGGTTCATCAGGTTCAAAAGGAAGATTTGTAATCATTTCTCCTAAATAAACATATGAACCAAACTCTGGAGTGATAATTGAACAATTTTTTCCGCTCCACCCAATTCCTGCTCGTTCAGCAACAGCCCGATCGACTAATTCCCCTGTATCAACCATTGATTTGAATTTAGCTTCTGGCGCTTTTTCCATAATAAATTGTTCTAGCAGTCTTAATTTTTCCCGAAGAATTGTATGATAATCAATCCCCCAAGAGGCACGGCAGAATATCCCCCGCCGTTCACCTTTCTTCCCTTTAGGTGCATCAATCATTCTTGAAGGATAAGCAAGTGCAATCGCAATAATTGATTTTGGCTCTTCGAAAATAAGTGAGGGATCTACTCGTTTTTCAATATCTTTTTCTTCAAAACCTGATTGATACCCAAGTTCTTGTTGGCGAATTAAGCGATTTTTCATTTCGGTAAATGGGTCTGCCGTTGTAAAACCAATTTTGTCTATTCCAATTTCTTTACTATAAGTTATAATTTCGTCTTTTAATTGTTTTACATTCATCTTGATCCCTCCTTTCTTTTTACGCATAAATAAAAATCTATAGCCATTCTTAGGATATTTATTATCGAGAACCGACTATGTCGAAGGAGTGATTGACATTGATAATTGCCCTCTCACACGATTTATGTATGTCATAGAGTGGATTTGGTATTGATATTTGTCTTTCTACTCGATTTATCTATGTCATACGACGCCTTTGGTATTGATATTTGAATTTTTATTCGATTTATCTATGTCATACGACGCCTCTGGTATTGATATTTGACTTTTTATTCGATTATCTATATCATACGACGCCTTTGGTATTGATATTTGACTTTTTATTCGATTATCTATGTCATACGACGCCTTTGGTATTGATTTTTGACTTTTTATTCGATTTATCTATGTCATACGACGCTTTTGGTATTGATATTTGACTTTTTATTCGATTATCTATGTCATACGACGCCTTTGGTATTGATATTTGACTTTTTATTCGATTTATCTATGTCATACGACGCCTTTGGTATTGATTTTTGATTATTCACTTGCTTTAACAATATCATACGGTGGGTTTAATATAGATATATGATCTTTTTCTCGATTTATCTATGTCATACGTTGGATTTGGTATTGATATTTGATTGTAAAACCAATGTTTATTACACTTCTTATGTTCTCCATACCTAACTTCTCAATGTTTATACGACCATTCAATCGAACAGTAATAGAGAAATTCCAAGACAATAAAAAAACGCAATACCCCGTTCTTCATGGAAACGAAACACTGCGTTATTGATAAAGTTATGTATGGAGCGGGTGATGGGAATCGAACCCACGACAACAGCTTGGAAGGCTGTAGTTTTACCACTAAACTACACCCGCATAATTACTATTTCAAAATAATTCTTGTCCTTAACTCGACTTTTTTATTATACAAAGTTCTACAACATTTTGCAAGTATTTTTTTATTTTTTTTGAGAAGATAGTGGCATTCTAGAAAGAATACCACTTTCCTATCCTCTTGCTAGTTGTTCACTGATACAATGGATTCAGCAATATGGCCCGACTTATTCACTTTTGTTTCTAAATAAAATTGATTATAGTCAGATTTGCCTCCCCATAATGGGATATGACGATCAGCTAGTAATCCCCATTCCTTTAATGCAGCCAGTTTTTTCGGATTATTTGTAATGAGTGTGACAGGCTTTGAACGTAATGTTTGTAGCACACGAATGGCTTCTTCATAAGATCGGCTGTCATCACTAAATCCTAGGGCAAGATTGGCTTCGACTGTATCAAATCCTTCTTGTTGAAGAAGATAGGCTAATGATTTTGAAAATAACCCAATTCCTCTTCCTTCATGATTCGCAAGGTAAAAAAGAGCACCGCTTTTATTTTCAACAATCATTTTCATCGATTGTTTAAGTTGATAGCCGCAATCGCAACGCTGACTGCCAAAGATGTCACCGGTATGGCAAATGCTATGCATTCTTACTAAAGGATTGTCCGCTTCTTTCATATCTCCATATACAAGTACGGATGATTGCTGTAATGAAGCAAAATCATATGTGGTTAATGAATCTAGAATTTCTTCTTTCGTTTCATTATTGTTTAATGTTATCCATGTGTACCAATGAAAATGGACAATTTGATCCTCAAGTTTAACCGGCAAATTTATAGGGCCAACTAGGCAAATATCCTTTTTGTCTGGCTCTGAAATCATCGTCATTTTATCTATAAGAAGATGTTTAACATCTGTTGAAATCATTATGTTCTCCTCTTTTACATTAGAATCTTTATAATGTAAAGCAAGTTTATTATAAGATGAAGGGCGGGTCAAGGAAATAAGATTACCAATGAGTGTAGCGGATATCATTTCCATTATTTTGTAAAAATGCGACAGAGATAAACAATGGACCGTTCCTTTCCGCTGCAGGAGCTTGCTTTCCGCGGGGAGGAAGTCGAGCCTCCTCAGCGCTCTGCGCTTGCGGAGTCTCGACTTTTCCTCTGAATCCCGCAGGAGTCAAACTCCTTCCGCTCCAATCCACTCTGTGCTTCCAATATTGTTAAAAGCAACAATCTTTCAGAGAATAGAAAAAAGAAATAACAAACTCACTATCCACCTAACATTTTTTTATAAAAACTACCTTCAAATAATTCCCTTCTGGAAATTCTTTAACCGTGCGAAAATCGTCTGGTAGTGAGAATTCTTCTAAAATTTTATAGTTTTCTCCTGTTTCCTTAAAGGCGGATTCAATAAAACCTTTGAATTTTCCCATTCCAAAGGAGCTGCAGTTCGTTGAAGCGATGATGATTCCATCGTTTTCGGTTATGGCGATTGCTTCTTTTAATAAGTTTTTATAATCTTTTTCTGCACTGAATACGTATTTTTTCGAACGTGCAAAGCTTGGTGGGTCAAGGATGACCATGTCGAACTTCAGCTGTTTTCTCACGGCATATTTAAAGTAATTGAAAACATCCTCCACAATAATTTGTTGGGATTCATAATCAATTTCATTAATACTAAATTGTTCAATTGTCTTACTCCTGCTACGATTTGCTAAGTCCACACTAGTCGTTTTGGTTGCCCCGCCAAGTGCGGCAGCCACGGAAAAGGCACCCGTATAGGAAAATGTGTTTAATACCGTTTGGCCTTTTGCATATTTATCCCTGATTGTTCTTCTTACGTCCCGTTGATCTAAAAAGACGCCGACCATTGCACTTTCATTTAAGTAAACGGCGAAATTCACACCATTTTCTTTGACGATGATCGGGAATTGTCCCCTTTCTCCTGTCACAAAATCATCTTCTTCGATATACATTCCTTTTGTATCAAATCGCTTTTTTTGATAAATCGCTTTATACTTTGTGATATTTTTTAATGAGGAAATGATTTGTTCGCGAAAATGGTAAATTCCTTTACTATACCAGTGTATTAAATAATAACCATCAAAATATTCAATCGTTATCCCGCCAATTCCATCTCCTTCGCCATTAAACACGCGAAAAGCAGTTGTTTCGGAACTATTAAAGTAATGCTCCCTTTTAGTGAAAGCTTTTTTTAGTTTGTTTTCGAAAAATGGTTGATCTAGCTGTTCATGTTCATTTCGGCTAAGGACCCATCCTAACCCTTTATTTTGCTTTCCGTAATAACCTTTGGCGATAAAGCGATTCTGTTCATCGATGAGACGAATGAGCGTCCCTTCATCAGTTAAAACATTCGGATTCATAATCATATCTTTAGAAATAAGCGGATATCCACTTTTGAATTTATTTACAAATTTCGTTTTTACTTTTACACGTACTTCGTTTTTCATTTTTTCATCCAATCTATTTTAAGACTTCTATCTATTAATATACATCCCTTTTTGTAAAAACAACAAATGAGATGAATAAAGAGACGAGTAACCAAACGAAAAGAACGAGCAAGGAAAAGGTTAGTGTCATTCCTTCAATTGGAGGACTTGATCCATTAATATAATTTGTCAATTGTAAATTCACCATAAATAAATATTTCGCACTTTCCCATGAAGAAACCATATTCACTAAAATAGCCCCTGCAATTAATGCCGAAAGCATAATTCCCATCACAGCAGCCGTACTTCGTAACAGCACAGAAAGCATAAACGTCAAGCTGCCGACAACGACACACACAAACCAAGCAAGTCCAAATTCCATTAATATGTACGTCCATTGCGGGATGAGGTGAACATTGGCAGTCAGCAATTCCTCATTATTCGTTTGAAAACCCGTTAGCATCGGCATGTCCCAACCATTATAACCGAATACAATACCTGATATGAGATAAGCTAGAATCGCCACACATAGCACAATAAACGAAATAGAGTACAGTAAAGCGATATATTTACTTAATAATATTTTCCACCTTTTCACAGGCCTTGTTAATAATAGCTTAATCGTTCCACCGCTTGCCTCGGAAGAAACGAGGTCTGCTGCGATAACCATCACTAGCAGTGGCATGAGGAGGCCGATGGCATTTTCAATAAATACACGCATAAATGTCGGCGCACCAGGTGCATTCGGATTTATATTGTGATCAAGATAGTATTGTTGTTGTCCTAATCTAATTTTGAAATATTTTTCATAGTCCTCTGGAAGCCGACTGGATGATAACCGATTTTGAATATCAACAATCTCTTGTTGGAGCTGAATGCGCCAATCCGTCGTTCCCATCTTTTCCTGTGTCGTTTTTACTTGCTTGTACTGGGCATATGTAAAAATAGGGACGAGAAAAGCTACGATTAAAATAATGACAAATAGGCGTTTCTTCCGAAAAAGCTTTAGCTGCTCATTATAAATTAAATTAATCAATGGCGTTCCCCCCTGTTATTTCTAAAAATAACTCTTCGAGCGTTGGGAAAACGGTTTTCATTTCCTTTACTTCTACATCCGCTTCAACTAATCTTTTATTCCAACCGGCGATTTCATTTGAATTGAAAGGTGTTATTAAGCTTTCGTCTTCCCCTTCTTTAACAGTCGTTACTTGCGCTAAAAGCTGTTTTGCCTTTTCTATTGGAGTAACCTTCCAAATTACTCTTTCCTTGTCGGTAAAAAGGGAGGATACCGTATCCGTTCGGATAATTTCACCATTTGTAATGATGGACACCCGGTCACATAATAATTGTATTTCACTAAGTAAATGGGAGGATACAAGAACGCTTAATCCTTCTTCCGTTGCTAGGTAGCGGATGAATTCCCTCATTTCTCTGATTCCTGCCGGGTCAAGACCATTCGTCGGCTCATCTAGAATGAGAAGATGAGGATTACCGAGTAATGCTTGGGCGATTCCAAGACGTTGCCGCATGCCGAGAGAATACGTTTTGACACGGTCATGGATCCGATTCGTTAATCCGACTAATTCAGTTACATGGTGTAGACGCTCATTCGATATTGACGGATCCATTCTGGCAAAATACTCAAGGTTTTCCCACCCTGATAGATAAGGATATAATTCGGGATTTTCAACAATACAGCCGAGATTTTTCATCGCTTCTTTAAACTCTGTTTCAACGTTTTTCCCGGCAATATAAATTGAACCTGAGGTGGGTTTTATTAAGCCTACCAGCATGCGGATTGTCGTCGTTTTTCCCGCTCCATTTGGTCCAAGAAAACCAAATACTTCCCCTTGAAACACGTCGAAATTCAATCCTTTTATAATCTCTTTCTTTCCAATTGTTTTTCTTAACTCTTTTACTTGTAGTGCAGGAACTTGGCTCATTTTGACTTCTCCTCGCTAAACGTAATAAGGGAAGCGACCCTTTCAGCTATTAATTGATATCCGGCTGCATTTGGATGGAATTTGTCGTTAAATAAATAATCATTCGTATTTAATTCGAACAGATCGAATGTTGGTACATAAACAATTTCTTTGTAATTTGCGGCAAGTTCAGCAGTATCGAAATTCCATTGCCTTACAATCTTAGAAGTGAGCTTTGATTGTTCCATTTTCATAAATGGGTTGTATAAACCGACATGGAAGATTGTCGCTTTTTTATTGATTGAGCGTAAAGTCGAGTAAATGCTATTTATGTTTTTTAAATATGATTGTTCCGCTTTTTTCTGATTATTTAAGTCAAGGTTCATCAATGCTTCTCCGCCTTGGAAAAGGTCATTGCCGCCAATCGTCAAAAGGATTAAATCTGCCTGTTTAATTTGACGCTGTATTTCAGTTTGTTTTATTTGTGAGAGGAGCTGCTTGGATGTTTGTCCTTTTATCGCGCTATTGGTGAGAAGAAATTTCTTGTGTGCCTTCTTTTCCAGTCCATCGATTAAATAACCTACATAGCCTTTTCCTTCTGGATCGCCTGTTCCACGGGTAAGTGAATCTCCTAGTGCGGCGATTTGTAATTGATGATTTGTTGTTATTTTGGTAGTTTTTGCAGTCTGTTTTTGTGGGCTGATTGTTTTTGCTTCTGTCCATTGATCCTTCAGTACCCAACCAAGTCCGAAAAGACAAATGAGGGCTGAAATAACTGAAACAAATGAAATGATTTTAATGAACGCTTTATTCATTAGGACAATCCTTTCTATTTATAAATAGCCGTTATTTTTTGTAATTACAGAATAGCAAATTATGGGGTTGATTCATAATAATTCATTTAATAACTTCAAATTGGATATAAATAAAGGAAGCGATTATACATTTATTACGTAACTATTTTGCTATTTTTTCGTCCTATAGTATAAGAGGAAAATAAGGATGTGATGATTTGAGTAAGTGGTTGAAATTATTTTTTGTACTTTGTATGACGATTACTTTCCTAATGGCGTGCAGCAGCGGAAATAGCAGCAGTAAATCTGCGGAGAACGGGAAGATGGTGCAGAAAGCGGATTATGCCAATGATGCTTCTTCAGAAGAGAACCAAGTTGAAGCGAGCCAGGATAAAAAAGCGGAGCAAAGCAAACAGCCTCAATCCCGCATGGTTATTTATAATGCGAGTCTCTACATGGAAGTAAAGAAAATTGCACAAGTGCAGGACCAAATTAATAAAACAGTCGTTGAAATGGGAGGCTATACGATTCAACAAACGATGAATCAAAATAGTGAAGAACGTCAAGAGAGCTCATTAACGGTGAGGATTCCTCAAGATCACTTCCAACCTTTTTTAGATAAGGTGAAAAAACTTGGGGTACGCACGGAAAATCAATCCATTTCGGGTCAAGATGTTACGGAAGAATATGTCGATTTAAAATCGAGGGTAAAGTCAAAGCAGGTCGCAGAAAAGCGGCTTACTCAATTTATGAATGAGGCAAAGGATACAAAGACGTTATTAGAAATTTCAAATGAACTTTCGAAGGTTCAAGAAGAAATCGAAACCATCCAAGGTCAAATGAAATATTTAGAGAATCAAACAAGTTTATCTACAGTAACGATTACACTTATTGAAAATAAAGTGGTCGTTCCCGGTCTGGAAAAAGATCAATTAAATACATGGGATAAAACAAAGAAACAATTTATGAACAGCATTAATTTCATCGTTTCCTTCATTTCCGGATTATTTGTATTTATTATTGGCTATTTACCTGTCATTGTCATCCTTGGTTTAATTGCGGTCGCTATTTCACTGATTTGGAGAAAGATGAAAAAGAAATCGGATAATAGTTCGATTGATAAATAAAGAATTTAAAATTTTGGTTTGCAGGTTTTTCGGTGGCTTGATGCGGTGGGTAGATGAGAAAAATTGCAAGTATGTGCATGAAAACGTTTGTTTCGGGAAGATAATGCTGGCTTTCTTTGGCTTTCTTTGGCTCTCCTGCACGCATCCGCCTGATTCGAGTAGATAATGCTATCATTCTTCTGCTTTCCTGCATGATTCCGCTTGATTCAGGTAGATAATGCTATCATTCTTCTGCTCTCCTGCATGAATCCGCTTGATTCAGGTAGATAATGCTATCATTCTTCTGCTTTCCTGCATGAATCCGCTTGATTCAGGTAGATAATGCTATCATTCTTCTGCTCTCCTGCATGATTCCGCTTGATTCAGGTAGATAATGCTATCATTCTTCTGCTTTCCTGCATGAATCCGCTTGATTCAGGTAGATAATGCTATCATTCTTCTGCTCTCCTGCATGAATCCGCTTGATTCAGGTAGATAATGCTATCATTCTTCTGCTTTCCTGCATGAATCTGCTTGATTCAGGTAGATAATGCTATCATTCTTCTGCTCTCCTGCATGAATCCGCTTGATTCAGGTAGATAATGCTATCATTCTTCTGCTTTCCTGCATGAATCTGCTTGATTCAGGTAGATAATGCTATCATTCTTCTGCTCTCCTGCACGAATGCGCTCGTTTCGTGAAGTTACTATTAAAAAAACTCGTCATTCAATTTGACGAGTTTTTTTCACTAATGAAATCTCAAAAAGTATTAAGCTATTTCAAGTTTTTCTAAGATCCAGTCTTGAACATCATTAATAATATCAATTCCAATTTGAATTTCTGCTAGTACAATTCCTTTACCAATAATCTTAAGTGCAGGGGATAATGTCGGTTTTGCCGGATTAATCGCCCATACTACTGTTTCTATTGCTCTAAGAGGAACGCGGATATTATTGATTACGCCACTGCTCATTAAATAGCCGTTATCAATTGTAATTTTATTTTTCTTCCATAAATATTCCATATTTGATTCAGTTAATACGTTACTGCCATCAAGATATGCCATAATAAATTCCACCTTTATTTCATTTATTAATGAAATTCATTCAACATGCATACCATAACACCTTTGAATTCAACTTGTAAATACCTAATTTTTGGATTAAGAAAAACGGTTCATTGTCAACACATTTTGTCCGACAAAAACCGCTTCTCTTTTCCATTATTATTCCTTTTTAAAATCTTTTGTACTTCTTACCGTATCAATTGGTCGAACTAGTTTTTCTATTTCTTCGCGTTTCGGTTCTAAGAATGGTGGCAGCGATAGTTTTTCACCAAGCGTTTCGTACGGCTCATCCCCCATAAATCCAGGTCCATCTGTCGCAAATTCAAACAATATTTGTGGGGCTACATTCGCATATAATGATTCGAAAAAGTGACGATTCACATATCCTGAAATTGGGAATCTAAAGGATTCCATGCGCTTAATCCATTCTTCTAATACGGATCGATCCTCTACGCGGAACGCAGCATGGTGAACTGTCCCATACCCTTGTTGACCTCTAGGCAATATCACATTATGCTCAACAATTACTTGGGCGCCGTTTCCTCCCTCTCCTACTTCAAAAAGATGGAACGAACCTTCTTTAGCAATTTCTTTGAAAAGAAGAACTTTTTCCAGCACTTCTTTAAAATAATCAAATTCTGCAATCCGAACGAAAATCGGACCTAGACCGGTAATTGCATATTCTAATGGAATCGGTCCTTTTTGCCAAGGCGTTCCAGATTTGACACCTTCATTATTTTCATCAGAAATCAGTTGATACTGTTGATCATCAAAATCGACAAATGATAATGTCTTTTTGCCAAATTGTTCTTCAATTCCGGTATGCTTTACTTCTAAACGCTCAAAACGTTCAACCCAATAATCCAATGCCGCATCACTTGGAACACGGAAAGAGGTTTTTGCAATCTCATTTGTACCGTGAATTCCTTTTGGAATGCCTGGAAAATCAAAGAATGTCATATCAGTCCCAGCACTGCCTTTGTCATCAGCAAAAAATAAATGATACGTTTGAATATCATCTTGATTGACCGTTTTCTTCACTAAACGCATTCCTAATACATAGGTGAAAAATTCATAATTCTTTTCTGCACTGCTCGTTATTGCTGTAACATGGTGAATACCTTTTAATTGGTTCATTTTTCTTCCTCCATTAGTACGTATTTTATTTGAAATGTTATTTTTTATTAATTATCTCGAATTCGAGATAAATATATCACAGACTGTTTTCATCTGTCAAAGGATTTATTTCCACCATTTTTCCCCAATAATTCTATATTCCTGTTAATTCCTATACGACGGTTTTTTTAATGAACATTTCCTTGCTTCTTCTTGGAATTCAGGCGCGTAATAGCTTAATTTTTTAATAAAATAGCATGTTTCTGGAAAGTGATGTTCTAAAAAACGCAATGTCGTTTTGTTTAACAATTTATTCTCTTTATATTTCATTACCATGTGATAAATATAATTATTCATTTCTAATGTTGTTTTTCCTACTTCGTAAGCAAATTCACGTTGCCGAGCAAACCCAGGCTCTTTAAAACGCATGTAATTTTTTAAATGATGATTTTGCACGATATATAATTGGAATAGGCTGATATAGGTCTCTGTTTGTCTTGTAGCCACCATTTCAATCGGATCAATAATACCTTGAAATAAAACGGCATGGCCTAATTGGTCCTCTAGCCATAAATCCATTAGATCGACAATGGAAAGAGGATGTGGCTCTTTACCTTGAACCCACTGTGTTAAAAGACGTAAGTATTCCTGATTTTCTGATAATGTGCCATTTAAATAAGTAGGAGATAAATTCAAATTCACTTTATTATCGATTCTTAACGCCTGTAGTTTCCCTTCAAATTCGAAATATCCTTTTGCAACAGGAAAGGCTAGCTTTGAAAAAGAAATCATTTCCTCATCGGAATGGTTTAGTGACTTCGGAAGATTCCGTAAACGATTCAATAAGTCATCAAATAAATGGATATACTGTTGGGCTGTATGAACATACTCCCCTTCACTCACCGATAGATGGTCTCTTACAAAATATGCATGGTCCTGCAATATTTCCAACCAGAAAAAATGTTCTTCCCACTCTGTAATGATATTATCCACTTCATTCTCCCCTTTCCACTATTCATTCATCCTATTACCAATACATACGATTGTTTTTTAAAAGAAATGTGTCCATTCAAAAGTTTTATAACTTCTATTTCGCAAGTGTACAAGCTACACATAAATTAGATGTGAATAGGAAGAATATACTTACCAAGAACAAAAAGGATGTTTTTTTATGAGAAGAAAAAATATATATATTCTCTTAATGACAATACTTCCATGGCTCACTTTGCCCTTAATAGGCAGAAAAGTAGTCAAACGTTTTCTTCCTGGAACATTATTCATGTCTGTTTACCTTATTATTGAAGGACTTATTGCAGAAAAGAAGAAATGGTGGCGATTCCATTACCCTGTTAAGCCAAATGTAATTGGGGAATTCCCATTAATTATAGGTCCATTTTTCATTGGATCCCTTTGGATTTTCAAATTCACCTTTGGGAAATTTAAGATTTATCAAGTAATCAATCTCCTTATAGACTACATTTTTATTTATGGGCTTTTAAACATTCTTGAAAAAATTGGCTATGTGTCACTTATGAAAATGTCTAAATTCCGTCTTTCATTGTTATTTTTAGTGAAAACTTTTTTTATGTATGGTTTCCAAGTGATTTATGAAAAATATTTTAGATACAAAAGTATATAAAGGAGCATTCATATATAGAAAGAAGGGAAATCCATGTCACTTAAAAGCCAGTGGATACTTAATGGAGCGATGATCATCTTTTCATGGCTAACCGTTCCTTTTCTAGGTAAACGCAATATAAAAAGATTTTTTCTTGCCTCTATTTTAATCGTTATATTTGAATCGATAAGTGCTTACAGAGGAAAAAAGCGAAAATGGTGGATTTTCTATAATAAACCCCATTCGTTTCTTACAGGAGAATTTCCATTTAATATTGGTCCTTTTTTAGTCGGCTCCATGTGGATCTTAAAGTTTACATTCGGTAAATTTAAACGGTTTATTTTAGTTAATGCCATTATTGACGGTTTTTTTACCTTCCCACTCATGATCGTATTTAAAAAGTTAAAAATTGTTAAATTACATCGGATTAATCATTTGCAATTTTTTCTTTATATCTTTTACAAATCATTTATATTGTATGGGATTCAGTATATTATTGATTTAAAAAGGAAGTTAACTTAAAAATGTTCTTGAATGCACATTTTTCGTACAACTAGTGATAATGTTAGGAACTCTTTATCGAAGATATTCATATCCTTTAGTGATGAGCGAATTCCTAAGGGATTGATAGATATGGTACGTAAACGAATGAAAACGCGAGTAATGGTCAATCAAATAAGTGTCAATTCAATCGATACGGCTTCCGGAATTTTTGTCGGGACAAATTATGCGAATAATTGGTCTTCCCACCGGAAAAGCAACTACGGTTTTGGCTCTTTAAGTCATTCTCAAGCATCCAATAACTACAGCCAAGTCATTGATAATGATTTAGTGGATACCCCTATTAATAGCCAATCCTATCTCTTAATGGATCAACAGATGAGTGGGAACAATAATAATCAGCTCGATATCGGAGAGATTAATATTAATGTATTAGATTCTAATGCAGCATTAACCATTGGCGATAATTCCTTAAATGGTTGGAGTTCGCATAGCAAGCGAAATGCAGGGCAAGGAAAATTAATTGGCGCAATAAATAATACTGATAATAAAAACTCCGTTACTGACAGTGATCTCGTCGACACGACAATTTCTAATTCCAATATCGGGATTCCAACCTAAGAAAACCTTTTACTGTATCGGAATTTTAAAGGAGGGGAGCTATTTGGCGATACCCTTTGCAATAGGTGCAATCAATGTAAATTCCCAAAACACAAATTCAACCATTTCTGTTGGTCAGAACCAATTACCCGGATGGGCCGCCCATAGAAAGATAAATAATGGGTTAGGCTTTCAGGCAGGTATCTTTTTCAATATGGCGAACGGCACAGTTGTTATTGATACCGATGTTTTGGATGGTCAAATGAATAATGCGAATATATCTCCAAGTGCACAAGGTCAAACAATATAATACTTATTGGCATCCTTTACGAAATTGGCAAACGTAAAGGATGCCTTTTTTATTCGCTTCATTACAAGCTTTTTCGCATGGCTATCACTTTGTTTACATATACATAGAAAGATAACATCTTTAAAGGAGTTCAAAATGGGGCGCAAAAAACGGTATCATTCCGATGTAAAGCAAAAGTTAGGATCGAATTTTTCTGAACTTTTATCAGAAATAGCTCCTTTTATCGGCCCTCGTCTAGACATATATGAAACGAATGATACATTTTTTATTACTGCGGATGTTGCTGGTATCAAGAAAGAAAACCTCTCCGTAAAATTGCAGGATAAAACGTTAATCATAGCGGGAGCCATTCCGGATCAGTTTCATAGCGAGACGGTACGGGTTTTTTCGCAGGAACGGTATTACGGACATTTCCAAAAAAAAAATACCTCTTCCTAAAGACTGTCTTCTACATCAATTACAAGCAACCCTAGAAAATGGGATTTTGGTCATCCAAATTCCTTTAGTTGATTATAATGGTCCAGAAGAAGAGATTGTTTTTTAACGAGGAGGGAGACCATGACCTTACTTAAATACAGTTCTTTAAAAATTAATAAAATAGCAGCTTCTTCAGGATTTTTTATCGGGACAAATATACAAAAGGGCAGAGTGAATAGCACGATTCAAAATGAAGGTTTTGGCCATATAAACGGAAAGAAAGCGAAAGTGAGAGGGAATGTTGGAATCGTTGAAAGTGAAAAAACCAACGATTAAAATGCTTTTTCTTAAAAGGATTTGAACATATGGATAAAATGAATATTATTAAACAAATTGAGGAATTGTCCAAAAAAATATATGCATTCGAAAAAATATTACAAGAAAAAAGCACGGCATCCATCCATGTTCAAATAGATATTCAAGACTTACACTTAAAAGAATTGAACCTTGAGGAACTTGCCTTTCATCTTGACAAACTTGATATTCAAGACCTAAGTGGCATGTTAAACCTCGGAAACACGTTTTCACCTACTGTTCATGCGAAAATGAAAACAAAAAAATCCACTTCAAAGCAACAAAAGAAAGAAAAAGACATTGAAATTAAAATAAATGGAAAACCCACTCCCTATTCGATTAAAAACGGAAAGGAAGATGATAGTGAATAGATTTTCTCCTTCTTTTTTTGTCGGTACTATTTCCATAGGAACGGTCGAAGGTGCATCATGCGTAAACCTCGGAAATAATCTTCCGAGCGGATTTGTTAATTATAAGAAGCAAAACCAAGGGTTTGGATCGATTTCCGGTGACCATACAGACATTCATGACATCTTAGCTACTTTGGAGGAGAAAGACATTAAAGATGTTTTTCACTATGACCCGGAAGAAGATCAAGCTGTTCCACAACATATTGCACAACTGGCGGAGGCCATGGCAGACAGTGATTTAGAGATTGAGGAAGAGATGGAGTCTGATGAAATTCATGTAGATGATTAATTCTCATTTTTAATGATCAACCTTTATAAAAATAGTTGCCATTTAAAATCACTCCGAATACATGAAATCGTTTCTTTCAGAAAAAATACTTACTAAACAAACTACTAGTAGGTGCATACATTCATGAAAAAAATCCTTCTTATAACTACTTGTTCATTACTCCTTTTCATATACTCCATCCCCAGTTATGCGGATGAACGTTACTATCACCCTTCTGAATATTCCAAAGAAGAAGTACTTATGGACCTATTTCTATCATTACTTTCTCCGCATATTGACCATGCTGTTAGTGATTTTTATTCAAATTTATTAACTGAAAGTCCCATGGTTTATCCTTATCAAATTTCGATTTTAAATATGAAAAGAATCGGACAGTACCGTTCTTTTGAATTTTCAATGACGATTGAGGTTACTCCAGTCGTCGGTCCTCATATTGCAGTTGGTAAAGACCATTTAACGTTTTATATTGCTCCTGGCGTAGTGACGCTGACAAAATTCAAACATTTAGAGTCTTATGAACTCCCTCCTAATTGGCGAGACATTATTAAGAAAAAGAATAACTCTTGATAAGTGGCAGTAGAAAAAAGGAATTTTAATTTTTATGTAGAATTTAATTCAGTAGTACTTAAATACTTGGAAGTCATCTCTTGTTACTTTACTTTTGATCTGTATCAACTCTTAGAAAAATAAATTAGGAGCTGATATAGAATGATTTACACAAACTCACTAGACGGTATAACTACTGATATGTTAAACGGCTTTTTCGTCGATTGGCCAGATCCACCAAATACACAAACCCACTTAAAATTATTAAAAAATAGCAGCAACGTAATTATTGCGATTGATGATATGGCAAATCATGTCGTCGGATTTATAACCGCGATAAGTGATGGGGTTTTATCAGCCTACATTCCATTTCTTGAGGTTTTACCGGAATACAAAAATCAAGGTATTGGAAAAGAATTGGTGAATCGAATGATGAAAGAACTATCTGACATCTACATGATTGATTTATGCTGTGATGATGACTTAGTCCCTTATTATGAAAGTTTTAGCATGATGAAAACGAATGGAATGATTGTCAGAAATTATCATAGGCAAGCTGGGAGTTAAGTTAATATTACGAATGACGCTTGGATGGTAGGTCCAAGCGTCTTTGTTTGTCCGGATTTATTACACGGATGCTGAAACTTCTAAACTAGGAGGACACCAGTTCCGTTATCTATGAAAAAATAGATCAATTCCTCATGTTTGAGGACATTTTCGAAAACGAAAAATAATTACTGGTGGAATCTCATACCAATCAAATTGATTTTTTTCGTATTCATAATTGAAACTAGGCTCTTCCATTGCATCGAGGACAAACCCTATTTTGCAAAATAAATTAATATAATAAGATAAGCTCCTATGAAACATAAGATGAGGAACAGGCTGACCTTGAATTCCTAAAGCTTTATACGGTTCCGGATTTAAGTACTTTGAAATTTGAATACTATTTCTGGCCACTATCTCACCATCTACGTCCTCTGTTTCATGTACTTTTTTCATTCCAGGCATTTGAAAACAAGGGTGTGTAATTGAAAAGACAAACGTACCATTTTCCTTTAATAGTCCATGAAGGGCTCTTATTAATGGAGTTATATCTGCTATATCCATTAAAGCCATATTAGCCACAGCAGCATCAAATCTTGCTAAACCTAGATTTATAAGGGAATTATAGTTTGTCGCATCGATGACTCTATAATCAACTTGATGTACATACCCTTTAGTCCTCTGCTTTGCCCTTTCAATCATTTTAGAACTGTAATCAAATCCAATAACTTGTGCACCTAGCTCGGCTAATCTTCTAGAGAAGTTCCCATTCCCACAAGCTATATCTAATATTAATTGATTTTCCTTAACATTCAATAATTGTTCTGTACTTGGTCTAATTAACTCCCGGTGAAATCGATTGCTTTCTTCACCCATATAGTCATCCCAATACTCGGCATTTTCTTCCCATTTCGATTGTGAATCTTGTATTAGCTCCTGCCATTCACCCAAATTAATTTCTCCTCTCAGCAAAAAAAACTAAATAGAACATAGTTTATTTTCTATTCAAGACGAGAAAATCCTTCATATTCATCATCAATTCTGGGTAGTTCACGCCATTCATTTTTTCCTAAAAATACGTTTCCACAAGTAATAGGTTGGAATGATGATTGCTGACCAAATCGCAAAATAGGTAAGCATATCTAGAAATGGATTGCTCGCGCCCCCACCATGTCCATCTTTCCCATGAAATTTCCCATCACGAAACTCCTTGTTAGGAGGACCTTGTGGTACGTCCGAGGACTGATCTGTTTGTCCGATAGAAGCGAATAATTTTCCATCTCCACTTTACTGTACTTGCATTTGTTTCTGTTTAAAATCACTTGGATTCGAGGCGGCTGTTGTGGAAAACCATTGAATCCCTCCCGCTAAAATGGCAATTGATAAGATCACTGATGCAATGACTCCCTTTCTCAGCTTTCCTCCTCTTGCTTTAAACGCTTTTTTACAAATACTCATTACCCATTGCCAATGTACCCCTATATGAAGGCCAACTAAACCAAGTGTTGCATCTGCAAAAAAACTGTGAATCCCACGAACCGAGTGCCCATTTTCAATCGCAATACTAGGAAAAACTACCTTCGAAATTAATATCCCTGTAATAATCACAGTAGGCATCGAAACTAATAAAAGTATATTTAATAGATAACTAAATCGAGTTTTTTTAGGAAGGCTGCGATCAAAAATTTTCTTCGTAACATTGATTACCCAACGAAAGTTCAAACCAATATGTGTTAAAATAGCCACTCCGAATAGTAGACCTGCAATTTCATGAAACGGTAAACCATCTAATACTCTAGGATTCATCAGCAACACAAATGTAACTGCCATCAATAAATCTAGTACAATTTTTATATAGTTCTTTTTCATTTCTTTATTCCCCACATTCACTATCAAATCCTTAAGGCATTATCATAGTAATAGGGAAGGCTTAATTTTGTCTTTAAAAATAAATACCAAATGTCAAACGCCGGTTCATTTCAATAATCTATCGTTATCAAGTACCTAAATGTAAATGGCGAATTCAAATTTACGCAATCTAAAAAAAGAAATCTCCTTACCGTCTATTTGTAAGTTAGACGATCTTCAGTTCATAGTATTGAAAATAGGAGGTTTTTATCTTAAAATTTTCATATTGGCATAATTTTTTAAAAAGGAGGAATATTATGAACCTAATTGAATTTAATGAGTTTGCAAAAGACAGGATTTTACAGGCAGTAATAACAGTAGAAGGTAAAAAATTCCCACTTTCTCCAATAAAATATCCGCCTCTATGCTACCTTTATCTAGACGATCTTTCAATAAAAATCAAAGAAAATTCATCTTTTTTGCTGATTACAAAGAAAAAATTAGTAGGAGAAATAAAATATAAAGACATTCAAAGCGTAAAAGTTTCTGCAGTTCATAAATTAAGCAATTTTGTTAGCTTTGCTGTAGGTAAAGTACTTTTCCCAGAATTTGTGTTTATTTTAAAGGACGGTAATGTATTTCACTTTGATTGTGAAAGTATAAATGTAATCCCAGGTGTAATTAGACAATTAACAAAGAAGAAAGTCAAAATTTACGACCCTCTAGAAATAGTCGACAAGTTCAATAAAGGATTCACGGATGAAGAATTTCTCCAAGATCTAGGTATATATATTGAAGAAGTAATCAAAAAGAAGGGAATTGATTTACTTCGTAAAAGTAGTAAACCAAATATGCAAAAATGAATTTCCCCTAAAAAAAAACACTTATAAACTTCATTTATTTTAGCGGATGCTGTTTTAAAGTACAAAATATGAAATTGTTAGTTAAATCACAGTCAAATTAGCAATTGAATTAACAAGCTAATTGGCATAATAATTGACAAATAAAATGCTCAGGGCGTAAACTTTGAGCATTTTTCAATATATTTGGTTATTCAACTTAATGCCTTCTTTAGTTACTCATAATCTCCTTAATTATCCCATTAAGACAATAAAAAGAAGCAGTCAAATTCATATGCGAATTCGACTGCTAATTAATGTGTTATTTAACTTTTTGTACTCGAGAACAGAACCCGTTAATTTTATTTGAATAGTTGTTTTTTTGATAACTAGCTTTTTTTCACATTTACTTCAAGTTCTTAACGCCAGTTTCTAACATTTCCATTTGCAGCATTGTCTGTTCGTCTGTAATGGTTTTATCTTTTCCATTTATGATGGCTTCATATAAATCATCATAAACTCTTCCATAATCACCATTTACGGATTTCACTGTTTCTTCGTGGATTGTACCTTCTTCATCAATATAGGTTAGTACACCATAATGATTTATTGTATCTATTCCAAAATCTTTGTTATCGGGCATGTAAAATAATTTTAAATGTTCTTCCTGACGATCTTTGGTTTCTTTTACAAAGCATCCCTTTTTGCCATGGACGACGAAGCTAGATCTTTCTTTAAGTCTAAAATAACTGGATTTTACGGAAACCTTTAACTTGCCATAATATAAATCTAAATCAAAATAATCATTCATTCTTCCTTGTCCTAATAATTGCCTTACATCATAATGTATATGATCTGGCTTGCCAAAATAGCTGATTACCTGATCTAGTGTATGACAGCCATGTCCATATAAAAATGACGAAACAGGATCAAAAGAATGAACGGATTCTGGTACTTCAGGACGATAATAGTCATAGTGCAATTCCACTTCTAGCAAATCTCCTATTTTCCCTTCTTCAATTACCTTTTGAAATGTTAAAAAATCACTATCGAAACGTCTGTTTTGATACGCCTGAACTATTAATCCTTTCTCTCTTGCCATTGCAAATATTTCTTTTGCCTGAGCTGAAGTTTCCATAAAAGGCTTTTCAACCAAACAGTTTTTATTATGGTCTAATACTAATTTTGCATATTCATAATGACTGTCCGTTCTGGTGCAAATCACAATGAGCTGAATTTCTTTGTCATTTAATAGTTCATCTAAATCAGAAGTATATTTTACTCCTGCAATCCTATCCCAACTTTCATGCTTAGGATTTCTTTGATAAATTGTTTTCACCTTTATATTCTCTCGTTGCAATACGAACGGAAGATGATATCTGTTTGTGCTTTTCCCATTTCCAATATAACCAATAGTAAGCATAGCGGCCTCCTAAAATATATATTTATATTTCAACCTGTGTTTCTTGGCTCCAATGTATGAAAGGCATCTCCTTGAATGGATAGGTTTCTCATACTAGGAGGTGCCACTCTATCGCCGAGTCAATATAGGCACCTTTGCTAAGTAAAACACGCAAGAATGTTTAACTTTGACTGGATTGAATTACTTGAAAGATAGGTTTGATAATTTTGTACGTAGTTACATTTCTTATAATCTACTTAACTCCTAATGAAAAACCTGAATACTGGATTATTCCTTTAATATTCTTTTGGATAATTTGTTATTTTAGAAGAAAAGGTAAGATAAAAGGGATTACTCAAGGAAAGAACAAGAATAGAAGCATACCCCAGTAAAGCATAGGTTTTGTTCCATATATTGCAGATTTATAGAAATCTACTTTATCAAATTTTAACAAAAACAAAGACGGCTAGGTGTGTCATTCCTCAACCGTCTTCAACAAAAATACATTCTTAATTAGATGATTTTATATGATCAACAAACTTATCCACGACACCATCTAAAAATCCAAGTGTCATGTCGTCAACAAGCTGACCTGACTGTTCATCGAATTTTTGAGAGGCGAAGTTAATTAGTACTTCGTTGCCGCTTGGTGGAAGTAATTTAGCTTGGATCCCTGTTAGGATTTCGCGCAAGTGTAATTGGGCGCGAAGTGTTCCGGCCATACCAATACTAACACCAGCAGCCATAACTGGTTTGCCGATGAATACTTTCTCTACCCTAGAAGCCCAATCGATTGCATTCTTTAATACACCTGGAATTGACCAATTGTATTCTGGAGTGATGATGATAACCCCATCTGCATTTGCAATTGACTCTTTGAATTCTTTTACAGACTTTGGTGGGTTGTTTTCTTCGTCTTGGTCATAATGAGGCAGTGAACGGATATCAGCAATTTCTATGTTCAATTTTTCTTTGTAACGTACTTGCATCGTTTTTGCAAGTTGCATGTTATAAGATTCTTTTCGGATACTTCCCACGATTGTAACAATATTCATGATTGATAATCTCCTTTTATATTATTAATAATTTTTGTAATAAGTTTTTGCAGTTCGTTGACCTCTTCTTCAGTCATCCCTTTAATTAAAGTGTCGCGCATTTTTTGTTGAACGGGTTCAACTAAATGAGCAAGCCGCTTGCCTTCTTCCGTTAGATGAACTTTAAAGGTCCGTTTATCTGAAGGATCATCGACCTTTTTGATAAAGCCCTTCCCCTCCAAGCTTGCGATCATTCGTGCGATGTTGGCCTTATCCTTATTTAGGTGTGACACAAGCTCCGTCGACGAAATTCCGTCTTGATTCCAAAGCATCCTCATAATTAGATTTTGCTCCGGAGCAAGATTGTAAGGCTCCAAATGTTTTCTAACGTAACTAGTAATGGTCAAATCCGCATTACGTATTAAAACCCCAACATTATCATCTAAGTTCAAAAGGACAGGAACCTCCTTTAGTTTGTTGACTAAACAACATTGACATATCAACTATATCTTTGATGAAGTTCTTTGTCAAATTCAAAAAGTTTAACATTTTATTCCTTATTGTGTTAATGCACCATTTAGTTTAAGTGAAAACCCTCACAATTAATGTCTGTTTGGATCAGAAGTACTCAAAACCCTTCCGCCTATCCTATCTCTATTTTTTCATTTGATTTCGAACCATCATCATAATAATAAAGGTCCAGTAAAATTCATATAAGAAATAGTAACGGGAATGCTCATTTATTAGCTTTTCCCGATCTTTTTATACCAGTCCAACGCTTTTTTTCTGTTTCTTTGACAAGACGTTCCTTACCATTTATGTATGATTCAATATCATAGGAAAATTGTTGTGCCAACCTTTCTTTTAACTCAAAATATTTCGTCTTTGCCTATGGATATATTTTCAAGTAATCTCTAAAAGCCAAGTGTCGGTTTGTTTCATAACTACATACTTCATAAATATGAACGTGATGGGAACGATTATCTCCTCCTTTAGATTCATTGCATTCTGTACATTAAATAAATTTGGTTTGCAATGTAATCTGAACTAAAATGAAGCCCCTTCTTTATCCACCACATGATGATTCCTACTAGAGAGGATGTTCTAATATCAATTGCAACATAATCAGCAGGTAATTCCTCTAAACTGTTCTTCCTTCTTGCTCCTACTAATTGCTTTAATAGTAAAAACAATTGCTCCTCAAACTGATTCATACTAAATAAACTAAGTAAATAGTTTCGATGAACATATAAATAATCAAGTAATTGAGTTAGCTGTTGTTTTTCTGATAAATCTTTAGCATCGATTAAAGCTAGAATTTTATCAGATAACTCTTTTAAAATCTCATCAGTTATTTGTGTTAGCAAATCTTGAATATCCTGATAATGTAAGTAAAAAGTTGTTCTGTTTAATCCAGCTTTGTCTGAAATTTTCTGGACCGTTAAATTTGATATTGCATTGTCCTCACTTATAAGAGTAAAGACAGCATTTTTAAACATCTCTCTTGAACGAATGGTACGAGGGTCTTCTTTTTTAGAAATAGACATTTTTTAACTCCTTTATCGATTTTACCTTGAAATTATCGACACATAATTTATCTATGTAGATTAGTAAACATTTTGAATAAAACTGTTCATGGTCAGGAACTAATTTTCCTGTTACCATGTATTTTATCGACACTATGTAGATGATTCAAGTCTAGGAAAGGAAGAAATGAATGAATAAGGAAATCACGGAAAAAAATAAAAAAATCTTATTAATTGTTCTAATTGCGGGATGTTTTTTATCAACCTTAAATCAAACTTTATTAAATGTTGCTTTGAGTAGTTTCATGGACGTATTTCATGTAACAGCAGCTACCGTACAATGGTTATCAACTGGTTTTATGCTAGTTAACGGTGTTTTAGTACCCATTACGGCGTTTTTAATGAAACGATTTACAACAAGGCAGCTCTTTATTAGCTCGATGTTCTTTTTATTAATCGGGGCCGTACTTGGTGCCAGTGCGATGAATTTTGGTATGCTGTTAACAGGCAGAATGATTCAAGCCATTGGTGCAGGCATTATTATACCTCTATTGATGACAGTTATTTTATATTTGTATCCTAGCGAAAAGCGTGGAAGTATTATGGGTACAATTGGCTTTGCAATGATTTTTGCACCAGCAATTGCACCTACATTATCTGGTTTTATCATTGAATATGTATCATGGAGATGGCTATTTATTGTGTTAGCCCCATTTATATTAATCGTCATTGTTCTTGCCTTTAAATATTTAATGAATGTTGCAGAAACATCAAAATCGAAATTAGACATAGCAAGTGTCATTTTATCATCTATAGGTTTTGGATGTATTTTATTTGGATTTAGTAGTGCAGGAAGCAAAGGTTGGGATGATCCCATTGTTATCACAACAATTATCGTCGGAATAATCGTTACGACTCTATTCTGTTTACGTCAAATAAAATCCAACGATCCATTATTAAATTTATCCGTATTTAAGTATAAAATTTTCACTTTAACGTCGTTCATCAATATCTTAATTACGATGATTATGTATGCGGATTTAATCCTTTTACCCATTTACTTACAGAACGGAAGAGGTTTCTCAGCTTTTGAAGCAGGATTACTATTATTACCAGGGGCTGTGTTAAATGCCTTATTATCACCTATTACAGGTAAAATGTATGATAAATACGGAGCTCGACCACTCTTTATTACAGGTTTATTATTTATCATTATTTCCATGTGTGGAGTTATTAATTTAAGTGCTTCCACAACATTTATGTATTTAATGGTTCGAACATGTATTTTAAGAATAGGATTAAGCTTTATTACGATGCCTTTAAATACAGCAGGGTTGAACGCTTTACCAAGAGAACTGGGTTCACATGGTTCAGCGGTAAATAATACTGTTCGTCAATTAGCAGGAGCGATTGGAACAGCAGTTGTCATCACTGTTTATACAATTCAAGCAACCTCACATGCTTCAAAGCTATCTATGGAAAATGAAAACATTTCAGCTAGGCAACTTGCGGAATTAACTTCTATCTTTGGTTCAAGTGATGCCTATGTATTCATGTTAGTTTTATCTATAGTGGCGTTGATTGTTGCATTCTTTATGCCGAAAAAATCAGCTTTAGAAAAAAGTGTTACAAAAACTGTACTTCAAAAAAGCAAAAGTTAAATAGCAGAACATATCTCTTTGAAATAGTGGATGATGCTGGGACATAACTAGCCACGATATGTTGAATAATATTGTTATTATTTCAAATTATCAAAAGGAAACAATAAGGTCCTTTTTTGCTTTTCATGTTAAATTGTTCAATTGCTACTACTCACTCTAAAACTCGAGACATAACAGTATTAAATAATCCCTTCGACTGAAGGGATTTAAATTTATTTTCGATAGGATATAGAAACAGATTTTCATTAACATTCACACGCCAATTGGTAAACTTATCCTGTCTAGCATTTCCAATAACTTTTTGTAATTAGATAATGTTTCTTTATCCTCTACTTTAAAACCAGATTTAAAAAACATAATATCTCCTGTTCCATCGTTCATTTGATTCCTTGCTTCGAGAATGCGTTTTAGGTTTTTAGCCGTTCCGATACTTCCTGAAATTATATCTACCTCTTTAGGAAATATTCCCTTTATGATTTTTTCAAAGTATGGGAAATGGGTGCATCCAAGTACGACTGTCCCGTACTGCTTTAAGTCAAACGAAGATAGTTTTTCAATTAAATATGGCACAACTTTCTCTTCTCTAAATTCGAAATCCTCAGCAAATTGAACAAGACCAGGAAGAGGTAAACAATCAACAATATCGTGATGGTCTATACTTTTCACAAGGGTATGGAACTTTTCTTCCCTGAGAGTCAAATTAGTAGCAAATACTAATACTTTTTTTCTTTTTTCCTCACAACTTTGAACAGCAGGTTTCACTGCTGGTTCAATTCCCAATATAGGGAAATCATACTTTTGGCGAAGGTCATCTACAGCGATGCTTGTTGCAGTATTACAAGCAATGACTAATGCTTTGATTCCTTGATTAGCCATAAAGTCAACTGCATCAAAAATATATTCCCTTACCTCTTCTTTTGTTTTTTCACCATATGGAACGTGTAAGGTATCTGCATAAAATATATAATCTTCATTCGGTAAAAGTCGCAATGCTTGATGAAGAACAGTCATGCCACCTATTCCCGAATCAAAAAAACCAATTCTCACTATTTTCACTCTTTTCCTTATAAATGCTTTTAAACACTCTATAAGAATATCATTTTTTTATATGTTTTGTTTATTAATTCTTATTGAATTGCCTCCTTAATCGAACAAGAAAAAGGAGCCACAACTCCCTATCTCACTCGAGCTGCTCTATCCAATGAGCTCTAAGAATTTTATAGAGGTTATTGCTCCTTTATGGAAATCTATTTAGTAATTATCAAGAAAAACTTTTATCTCGCTTACATTGACAAATCAAATGAGAAAAACTTAGGCAGTTCATTTTCACGCTTATCGAGCATTATCTGTTCCGGTTGGATGCCCTGCTCACGCAGTACTTCAATGTTCTGCATAAGGAAGTCGTCGCTGCCAACAACATAAAAGAGTCCATCCTTGTCGGCAGCAAGATTTTTTACTGCTTCATAGTAGTCTTTACGAGTATCGACGAACTGTGACGTGAATTTCTTATCGGTTGCTGATTTAAAAATATTAGTAAATAAGAAATCGTTTGATGAATCGATGTTCAGGGAGTGAATTCGATTGACGTTGTCAGCGCGTTCAAAATATTCAAGTACAAGCGGTCTGAAAGTTGCTAGGCCGACACCTGATGACAGCAAGTAAACATTTTTGCCTTCTCTTTTTAGCGGTACATTCGAATGAGTTTTAAATATTGCCACTTCATCGCCGACTTTAAGATTTCTTAAAATCGTTTTAAACTCAGAGCACTGCTCTCTGATGCGTGTTGTAATACCGATTGCATTTTCGTGCGGTAAAGTAGAGATTGACATATGGCGAATCAGGCTACGGTTTGGTTTATCTCCAGCATTGAAACCTTCCAGTGCGAAGTGGGTATGGGAACCTTCTTCCCATGTAAAACCTTCCGGACAGTCGAGCAAGTACGTTTTAACCTCAGGCGTTTCCTCAATAATCTTATTTATTTTAGTCCAGTATATTTGCATTATATAATCTCCTTAATCAATTATTTATATCGTTACTATCTAATATACAGCAAGTGATAACTATTCTCAATTAAAAGGATTGATAATTTCAGATAATTTATAAAGTGGTTTCTAGGTAATGGCACGATGGTTGAATAACAGAACGTACATTTTTAAATAACTGTTATTAAAAA
The DNA here is from genome assembly GCF_016772275.1 of Heyndrickxia vini. NCBI lineage: Bacteria > Bacillati > Bacillota > Bacilli > Caryophanales > Bacillaceae > Heyndrickxia > Heyndrickxia vini. The sequence goes on from NZ_CP065425.1 coordinate 3,102,722, forward strand.
TTAATAGAAGGGTGGTTGGATGCTACCTCTTTCGCTTACATTGTAATCACCTTCATTATTTTTGCCCACTGCTGCCACTCTGCCACCTGATTTAAGACCAACAGTATGTATCCCCCTCTTGCATCCTTAGTAAATAATTCCAACAAAAAAAGCGCTAATCTTTTTTCGATTAACGCCATCTCAACTTGAAAAGTATAAATGGAAACAAAAAGCCCAAAAGCAGATGCAAGGAAACACATGATTGCACTTGATTTTCGATTTAATTTAATTTCGGAAATTCCCGAAACTAATAGCATTGCACTTAGAAAAAATAACGTATAAGGGAGTAATTCGTTGTTACCAGTTATCAGTACATACAATGCTAAACTAAATGCAATCGACGCAAAAATAACCCTCATTATTATTAACAAATAACTTCTCTCCTCTAATTCATAAATACACTATAACATCAAATCTTGTTTTAAATTATTTTGCATGCCATAAATCTATATTTTTCATCGATCGACGTGTTCGATAGCCAAATACTGCATTAATATCTGTTGGGGAAATTTATTTAATATTAGTGCACACAATATGAATATGATACCAATCAATAGACTTATTCCTACATTTACAAGAGTTGATGCTATTTCAATTCCCTCCCATCTATCTTTAAAATTTAAATAAAACCCTAGTAATCCTTTTATACCATATTGTTGTAATTAAACTTACTGATCTGCCAGCATTAAAACAATTCTGTAATAAAATTATTTAGCCCCACCACATCGCACAAACAAATACTGACCATAAGGATACGCATATACCGATTATTCCAAAGCCAAAGATGTAAATAGGAGTAAAACTTTTATCAATTTTTTTTACCTTCATCAGCAAATATGCTAATAAAGGGGTAATTAAGTATATGAGGAGACTAATAACCGTAAAGATGGTTAAGTAGTATATCGGAGGATTAGTATTAGCGATATGTTCATCCACAAAATAGGCTAAAGATTGTCCAAATACGCCTAATATAGTTGCAATTATCATTAACATCCATATAAAAAAATGCACCTTTTTCAATTCCCATTTCCCCTTAGCAAGGTAACACATCTACCTTTAGTGTAATTTTACACTAATCATAACAAATAACCCCTTAATTGGAAATACCATATTAACCTGTTTTTTCCGCACAAAAAGAAAAGGCAGATTAACAATCGTTGATTTGCCTTTTCTCGCTTAGGTTAAGTGTAATTAATTCACAACCTCTTTTTTTGTGAAAATTTCATTATATGTATGGTTATGGTTTTGTTTTATACAGTCAACTCAATTAGATTTCCTTCAGGATCCTCAATAACACTTTCATAATATCCATCTCCAGTGACTCGAGGACCATTAGTAAGGCGATACCAATCATTCTTTAATCTGTCTGTCATTTGATTAACTGACTCCCTGCTTCCTAAAGAAATGGCAATATCAGCCTAGCCTATCATATCATCCTGTTTTTTCTTATCAATACCTAATTTACGCATAATCTCTAATCGTGTTCCAGAATTAAAAGTGAGAAAATATGTTTCAAATTTCTTTTCTGCATTATGTTACTTATTGTTTGACATACCATTAAAATACGTTTCATAAAACGTTCTTATGACTTCCAAATCATTGACCCAAATAGCGACATGTTCTATTTTCATCTCTGTTTCACTCCATTATTAGTAGTAAATCACCTACGAATTTACCTCTAGATTACTACAACTTTAATGAAAGCAAAAAGGAGTTACAAAAATGGAAAACCTTTATATGTGAAGTGCACCCCAAAAGTTAGACCAACCAATTCTAACTTGTGGAGTGCACTTCATTTAGGAGTCTTTATTATGTGTGATCATTTAACACCTGTTCAATCAAGCGAAAATAAAATGTATCTTAATAGGCCTAATGACAGCTGCGCTATTACATCCCGATAAAAAAACCGGAACAAAATCCGGATTAAATGGATATGTTGTATCTTTTTATTGTCGCTCCCAAAACGCTGGCGGTTCAATCCCAAGTAACCGTAAGTAAATAAAACCTTGACCCCGATGATGGATTTCATTTTCCAACGCATAATGTAAACGTTCGAAATGACTCATTTCGCCACCGAAAAAGGGATCTTTTTCTACGGTGTGCAACCGTTCCTCGGTGATTTTTAGCCACCATTGTTGCACATCCTCCTTTGTTTCATGACAACAGTCTAAAAGTTTCGCTTTGGTCGAAACACCAGCAAAAGATTGTCTATATTCCCATTCACTGAGAGCGATACCGCGTATATATGCGCGTTCAATATCTAGTATCTCTAAAATCATTTTTGAAAATGGACGCAGCGGTTCGACCGGTGCAAAGGTGAATAACTTGTCTTCTGGGAAAGCCTCAATTGTTCGAATGGTTAAACGACGATTCCCATCCAAAATTTCTCGAAATTGCTCTAATGTCATGACCATTGTTGGTCACCTCCTTAATAATTGATACTAATGATAAATAGCCCGACTACAAATTCTAGATGTAAATATAATTATTCTGTTTATATTACAAAAAATCCTTCTACAGTTAGCTGCAGTTAGCTCATAAGCCTTATTTCATTAAATAGCTTGATAGTACAATTAGCTTCAACAAAAATAAGCATTAATCATTATTGTATTAATGCTACTCATTAGTCTATTTCAGCGCTAATAAATAATACCATCGCTGCAAAACTTGCTAATGTTCGAATGTTGTTCCATAACGTCCATTTAGCAAGCTAGCAAGTGCTTTCATAACAAATGAAGAAAATGCGAAGAACACCCCAGCAACCAAGCCTGTGCCAATAGATCCAAATAAGATTACATATGGAATTAAATGGTCAATCAAATCTCATCATTCCCCACAATATATTCATCTCCCTTATTTTGAGTATTATTGTTATTCATTAGAAAAAGGAATAGTTCCTTCATAAACTGTTTCATTAGCTTAACAAGAAACTTCCGCTTCTGTTTGAATCATCATTTTCTAAGTTTAACGAACTCGCCCACCAAACATCGGTTTTTCCGTTAGGGAATTTGTTCACTTTTTCACCTAACTGTCTGTTGGTATAGTATATAATTTCAACAAAAGAAGTCTCAATGCTTCCTCTATTATGCTACTTTTTACTATTATCCCTCTTTGTTTCATTGAACTGTGCTTAGCTTTTAATCTTCTTCAACAGGTCATCTAGTGTTCCATAACATTTTTCTACTTCAGGTAAATGATAAAATGTACTTGTAGTTTCGATGTTATCTGTTGCTCCGTCTCGTGAGAAAAGAAATGTTCTCTTTCCTTGACCAATTGCTATCCCCAATACAATATGGGCTCCTTTTCCACCTGGTAATAAAACTACAACAAAATCCGATTCCATTACAGCATTTTTCTCATTTTGTCCTATCTCTCTTAAATCTTCCAATGTTAAAGTATTACCTTCTTTTGCTTTAGTATTTTTTGTCCATTCATAAACTTAGTTTTAGAATGTTATATGTATATTCTAGTATTAACTAACAAATGCCTCTTCCACTAAGCTGCACGTTCGTGAAGTTTATAGAATCATTTTCTTTTCATTAAAGGAAAATTCTGATATCTGGCGAATATAAGAAAGGGTAATAAACTCAGAATGAGAAAGGAAAACACCATCCATGAGTTCATACAAATTAGTAAAGAATTATAAAGATAACAGCGAATTAAGAAAGAGCTTTAATGAGCTTGCCTATAACACATTTGGAATTAGCTTTGAGTCATGGTATTTAAACAATTTTTGGCAAGAGAGATATCAACCTTTTTCATTCGTAGACGGTAACAGAGTGATTGCCAATGTTTCTGTGAATGAACTTGATTTAATCATTTTTGGAGAATCGAAAAGAGCGGTCCAAATAGGTACGGTTATGACAAATCCTATTTATCGGAATCGAGGACTTTCTAGAAAACTTATGAACGAGGTCTTAGAAACTTATGAAAATAAATATGATGTCATGTATCTCTTTGCTAACCAATCTGTATTGGATTTTTATCCAAAGTTCGGATTCCACCCCGTTGAAGAGTACCAATATACAATTGGTCGCACTAATGTTAAGTCAAATGGAAAAAGTAGAATTCAAAAATTGGATGGGAATCGAAAAGAAGATTTACATTTCATTTATAAATTTGCTTCGAATCGCATCCCCGTCTCATCAAACTTTGCAACGAGGCATACGCAAGAACTTCTCATGTATTATTGCATAAACATTTTTCCGAATAACATATACTATCTTGAAGATGAAGATGTCATCATTATCTACGAGATTCAAAACGATGACATCCATCTATATGATTTGATAAGTAAAGAAAAAATTCGCTTTGAAAAAATTATAGATTATCTTGCAACCAATAATGCACAAAAAGTTGTTTTTCATTATACACCCGATTACGAAGGATTCGAATTTGAAATAAAACTTTTTCACGATGAGACTGTATTATTTGTTAAGAAAAAGAATGATGTGGTCTTGCCTACTCAATTTAAACACCCGATTACTGCTCAAGCATAAAAAACTAAGATATTTATAAGGTTTGGATTTATATAGTTAATTACCCATTCAGACATCCCATATTTTATTGATTTTTTAATCGCAGTTTTCCGGGGAGTCGAAGTGCCAAGACAAGGACTAAAGCACAGAAAATAAGGCAGACAATGGCAACCTTATGAAGATGTTGGACATCCAAATGGGCAGTGAATACAATTCCTAATAAACTGGAAGAAAGAATCGACCCAATATATCTACTCGTTTGAAAAAGTCCTGATGCCGTGCCTGTTTCATTTGGTTTAATATGTTCAAACAGTGCCGTTTGCATGGATATATTGTTAAAGCCGTTGCTAATTCCAAGAACGGCCATGATAACAAGCAGCCATAATAAAGATGAAGTTTCATGCAAGCTTAACAATAAGGCTGTTCCTACTAATAGAAATATTGCACCGATGACAAGTGGAAGCTTTGATTTATATTTATCAATTAAACGTCCAGTAATTGGTGCAATAATGACTCCAAATCCTGCCAAAGCAAGCATAATTAATCCAGATTGCTTCTCGCTATAATGATGTACTTGCTGTAAAAAGATTGGAAAACCAAAGAAGTAACAATAGAAAACAAGATTAATGCTAATAAATTGTAAGTAAATATACGATACTATTCTATTGCTTTTCAATGAATCAAAATCAATAAATGGCTCACTCCGTTTATTCTCGTATTTATAAAATAGGAATGACGCTATAATAAAGATGAGCAAAGCCCACCAATGAATCGATTTTTCCAAAGACAACAGGAATAAGATTAATCCAACCATTGTAATGATAAAAAGAATGATTCCACCGAAGTCAATACGTCCTAGTTCAACCTTCCCTTGACTCGTATTAGGCAAAATAAAAATTGCCATAATAAATGAAAGAACAATAAATGGAAAGTTTACAAAAAAGATCGATGGCCAGTCCCACGCTTCAATTAAAAATCCTCCAATAGAAGGTCCAAATGCTGCGGAAGTGGAAGAAAAAATGGACAATGTCGCCAATGCCTTTGCTTGTCCCTTTGTAATACTTGTACGGACGATACTCATTCCACTCGGAAATAAGGTTGAAGTACCAATCGCTTGAAGCGCCCGACAGCCTAATAAAAAAGGATAGTTTGGTGAAAATGGAGCAAGTATTGAAACAATAGCGACAACAATCAAACCAGATAAAAATAACCTTTTCGGCCCGAACATATCACTTAGTTTCCCCATAACTGGCTGTGCAGCTGCACTTGCTAAATAGAACACAGAAATAAGCCATGAGGCATCTGCAAAGGTTAATCCAAAATCATGCTGCATTCGTGTTAATGCGATCGAAATCATCGAAGAATTTAACGGATTTAATAATATACCTAAACCTATCGTAAGAACGAGCAACCATGAATTTTTGCGTAATGTTTGTGTCATGAATAATCACCTAAACTTAATATTACCAAAAGGTTCGTCCATTTCCACTATATTTACAAACCACCTCAGCATAAATTCTTTTTTTTCAATTTCGATAATGATAGGAACTACCCTTGTCTTTTTCTTCATTTTGTTAAACACATGTTACTGAATGGTGGAATTGTAACTTTAATAGCTTCCTCTAGCCCATGGACTCACACCTTGCTTCCTCATCGGACTGCTTTCTTCTTTCCGGTCCCATGGACTCTCGCTTCCCTTCCTCATCGGACCGCTTCCTTTCTTTCCGGACCCATGGACTCTCGCTTCCCTTTCTCATCGGACCGCTTCCTTTCTTTTCAGACCCATGGACTCTCGCTTCCCTTCCTCATCGGACCGCTTTTCTTCTTTCCGGACCCATGGACTCTCGCTTCCCTTCCTTATCGGACCGCTTTTCTTCTTTCCGGACCCATGGACTCTCGCTTCCCTTCCTTATCGGACCGCTTTTCTTCTTTCCGGACCCATGGACTCACGCCCCGCTTCTTCATCGGACCGCTTTTCTTCTTTTCGGACCCATGGACTCACGTTTCCCTTTCTCATCGGACCGCTTCCTTTCTTTCCGGACCCATAGGCTCACGCTTCCCTTCCTCATCGGACCGCTTTTCTTCTTTCCGGACCCATAGGCTCACGCTTCCCTTCCTCATCGGACCGCTTTTCTTCTTTCCGGACCCATAGGCTCACGCTTCCCTTCCTCATGGGACCGCTTTTCTTCTTTCCGGACCCATGGACTCACGTTTCCCTTTCTCATCGGACCGCTTCCTTTCTTTACAGACCCAAAACAACACATGTTCATGCTTTGTTACTTATTCTTGTTGACAAGCGCTTGGTGATCAGCCGCTTTTGGTGGTTCTTCTAATAAAGCATGTTTAATCATAAGGTTTGCACCATCTTCCGCGTATAATGCAATTTCCGCTGAAAGACGCGTATACAAGGCGTTGAGATCCATTCGTTCACATGTTCCCGCGGCGGTTCCGTAATTTCCTATCCCTGCAGCGATCAAAGTGGTTGTATGAAACATCATCAATTTATCGGAGAATGGTGCAACCGTACTGTCTAAAATGTGGGCATCCCAAGACATAGGGGCGGGAAGATCACCTGCCGTTAATGTCGAACTAAACTTATTAATATGCTTGTTGGAAATTTTCTTTCCTTCCATAAAAAATTGTTTGATGTCCTCAGCTTTACACACTTGGGCAAACCCTGTCATCAATGCTTTTCCCATTGCATTGGTTTGAATGTTGATATAAAGATGGGTAATTTCAATAGCAGTTAATGCCCGTTTATGCGAACCTAAGAAATCAAACAGAAAACCCTGTTTGTCCACATAATCAACCTTATTGGGAATTGGTATTTGCGGCGGTCGGACATAAACACCTTTTGATAACATCACTTTTCTTGCCTTATCATGCAGTTTGGAAACAGAAATAAGTAAATTCCTAAAAAATTCACTGACATCTGAACGTGCCGATACACCTATGGCTATACCAATACTCGCCATTGCAATAATCTCTAATTTTTGTATGTACATAAGAATAAATACGTCGGAAAACAATCTTGGAGCATTTACATTTACATCCTTATCTGTAAAACCTACGGGTATTGCGCAATCTTCTTTTGAAAAAATCTCCGTAATAATGGTGATGTCATTTTCTGCTATACTTAGGGAGTTCTCGATGAGAGGAAGGATTTCTTTGTCCTCACAAATATTTTTAAAATATTTCATTACACAAATAGCTAAACTATCATTCATATATTGAGTCCAAAGAAAACCCATTTCCGAAGCAGTAAGCGGAATATTATGTTCGGTCATTTCTTTTTCATCATTATTTGGATTCGCCATTTTAACACACTTCCTTTTAAATATCGCTATTGCTATATTTAGGATGGTATTAAAACCAAAACATTATTCATTTCTCCAATGGCCGCTTCGCAAAATAAAAACACTCATAAACATTATAATTTCAACGTTTGTGAGTGTTATATTTTTATTTAATTTATATTTCAATAATTATAGGAACAACCATTGGCTTTTTCTTCATTTGGTTAAACACATGTTGCTGAATGAATTTTTTTATTTCCGTTTCATTACTTTCCGTTCGTTTCGATTTTCCTCTTGCAGTTCATTAATCGTTTGGGTAGTAAGTTGATTCACATTTTTTCGGAGTTTCGAGAAATCACTATCCGTAAATCCGCGGGACATCGTTTCAGGCTCCAAAAGCAGTTTTCCTTCAGCTTTGCTTATCGTTACAACAATGATGAGCATCCCATCCTCTGAAAATTGTTTACGGTCCCGTAACACAAATTCCCCTACATTCCCTACATCTCCACCATCCACATAAGTGTTCCCAACAGGGATATGGCGGGTCTGGCGCGCAATTCTATTTTCAATATCAACCACATCGCCATTATTGATTATGAACGTGTTTCCTTGTTCAACTCCAACCGACTCAGCTAATAAACGATGATGGTGCAGCATTCTAAGTTCACCGTGAATGGGGACAAAATATTTTGGTTTCATTAAGGTAAGCATTAGTTTTAAATCTTCTTGGTACCCGTGTCCGGAAACATGCATGCCGGATGAACTTCCTGATCCATAAATGACCTTTGCCCCTATAGCATAAAAATTGTCTACTATGCTTGTGACACTTTTTTCATTCCCAGGTATTGGACCCGCTGCAAGTATAACCGTATCTTTCGGTAAAACTTCGACTCCGCGAAAGTTTCCAGTTGACAGCCGAGCAAGGGCAGCCAATGGTTCTCCTTGGCTTCCCGTACATAAAATGGCGACCTTTTCAGGAGGCAGTTCATTGATTTCATTTTGATCGATGAACATTCCATCCGGAACTGTTAAGTAACCCCGTTCGATTGCAACATCTACCACATTGATCATACTTCTTCCAAGCAAGGCGAGTTTTCGATTTGTTTTATATGCAGCATTCACAACCTGCTGAACCCGACTAACATTCGAAGCAAAGGTAGAAATAATAATCTTACGTTCCGCTTTCATAAAAGCTGCTTCTACATGATCCGCTACCATTTGTTCCGATGGAGTCAAGCCTGGACGTTCGGCATTCGTACTCTCGGACAACAGAAGCAGGACCCCTTCATTGCCGATTTCAGCCATTTTATGAATATCCGAACGCTCATCATTTTTCTCAGGAGTTAAGTCGAATTTGAAGTCTCCCGTATGTACAATATTCCCCTCCGATGTGCGAAAAACAATTCCCAAGCAATCAGGAATACTATGTGTTACTTTGAAAAAGCCTACACCTATGTTTCCAAATTCCAATTTTGAGCTTGCATTGATTTCAACGAGTTCACTTTCTCTTAAAAGTTTATGTTCTTTTAATTTGATTTCAATTAATCCAAGTGTGAAACGGGTCGCATAAACGGGGACGTTTAATTTTTTCAAAAGGAATGGAATCCCTCCGATATGATCTTCATGACCATGTGTGACAAGTAAAGCTTTTACCCTGTCTTTATTCTCTATTAAGTAAGTAATATCCGGAATAATCAAATCAATTCCTAATAAACTTTCGTCTGGGAATTTGTTGCCACAATCAACAATCACGATATCGTCTGCATATTCAATGGCATACATATTTTTCCCAATTTCATTCAAGCCACCTAACGCGAAGATTGATAAGATATTTTCGTTTGTACTCACCTTAAAATCCTCCCACTATTAATATAGTGTTAGTATGTCCTTTGTTTTTCGGGTTTATCAGTGACGCAATGTTGGAATTGTAACTTTAATAGCTTTCTCCCTTATTTCAGAGGGCCCATTGACTCACACGTCGCTTTCTCATCGGACCGCTTCGCTTCTTTCCGGTCCCATACACCCACACGTCGCTTTCTCATCGGACCGCTTCGCTTCTTTCCGGTCCCATACACCCACGCGTCCTTTCCTCATCGGACCGCTTCGTTTCTTTCCGGTCCCATACACCCACGCGTCCTTTCCTCATCGAACCGCTTCGCTTCTTTCCGGTCCCATTGACTCACGCGTCCCTTCCTCATCGGACCGCTTCGCTTCTTTCCGGTCCCATACACCCACGCGTCCTTTCCTCATCGGACCGCTTCGCTTCTTTCCGGTCCCATACACCCACATGTCGCTTTCTCATCGGACCGCTTCGCTTCTTTCCGGTCCCATACACCCACGCGTCCTTTCCTCATCGGACCGCTTCGTTTCTTTCCGGTCCCATACACCCACCGTCCATTCCTTATCGGACCGCTTTGCCTCCTTCCGGACCCATACACCCACGCGTCCATTCCTTATCGGACCGCTTCGCTTCTTTCCGGTCCCATACACTCACGCGTCCATTCCTCGTCGGACGTATACACCTTTCGCTATTTCCGGTTATTACTTTTTATCATTATTTTGAGCCGTCATTTTTTACAGATTGGGAAAAACCAAAAAAATAATTCCCCCATTTGATGGAGGAATTATTTAAAAGAATCTGCTACAGCTCTCCCGTTTCCAATCGAAACCCTTCAACTACTACTTCTTCATCAACCTCTAATAAAAGGCACTTCTTTCCATTATAAGTAATATACTTAACATTTTTGAGGTCTTTTGGGTTAATGGTTACATTGGCGATCTTCGTTTCGATTTTTATCGATTTCGGAATGACACTGCTTGCTTTAATTTCGTGTTTTTCATCATATACAACACTTTTGAAGGCATGCTCCACTTTGTCTGAACTGACATCTTCAACTCCACTCGCCTCTAAAATTCGTTCGATGTCTTTTGAATCCAGCTTAGGAGGTTCACTTTCTTCATTTTCTTGATTCTCTTGGACCATTTTATCAACTTCTTCATAGACATTCGAAATGACCTTGGAATCCACTTCGTCTCCTACCACTATTTTCAAAATTTGATCGAAGGTGTCCTTTTCTTCTAAAGCTGTTATGATCTCTTCACACTGGAGGACATCCACAATAAACATTTCATTTGGCTGATTCACTTTTCCACCGTTGTAAAGAATATGATTCACATCAGCTGAATTATCATTAAAAGCAGGAAACAGAAAACCGGCCAATGGAGCCGTTAAATTAATAATCGGATCCACGGCATTATTCGATTTAAATTCTTTCTCAATATAATCAAAAAGCAACGCTTTTTTCGGTTGATCAGTTTTATTGAGACTGCAAAGGACAAACTCACTGGAGTATACCTCATCATCTCCACCTTCTTCCGATTCCATATCCCGCTTCCTTGTTGCCTTTTGGTATTCTCCACGGATAAAGGTTACGACCGTATCAAATTCATACTTTGTATGGGCGAACATTTTCTCAACGATTTGAAGCATTTTGTCGTTCCAAGCTTCCGTTGAATCTGCATGCAATCCATTGAAAAGAATCATTTGTGTGCTTTCTTCTACATCACTTCGAAATTTCAGTTCAAACAGCTTGGCATCTAGCCCCCCTGTCAAAACCTTCTTAAAGTTGGTTAAAAACAACTCCTGTGCTTCCTGCTCCAACAGTTCAAACGGCTGGGTAACCTGATGATAAATCTCTCCCGATTCTTTTTTTACATATACGTTAAATATTTCTCGTATTTTCATATATCTACTATTTAATTTAAATTGATTTCGGATACTTGCGATGTCTTTTTTATTCATATATCTCATCTCCTATCCTAGATTATACTGGTAGGATGAGAAAATAGTAATACTTGATTTTTGTTTGGTTTTAAGAGCAACAACTAAGACAGGACATGTTCACTAGTCTTTTTTTCGATACCTTTTTCAATATTCCTTAATTCAAAGGAAGGTAATAGTATTGACCATATGTTATTCATTTCAAATAATTTGGTAGGTATTAGCTAAAAAATGGTTATTTACTCTGTTGCAGCTATATTTTTTGCATCTGCTTAAGATTGTTCCATATTTTTATAGATACAAAAGCAATCAAAGCAAACGATAGGATAACTATAACGGTACCCATTAAGGAATCACTAAGACTGATTCCTATCAAGCTATATACGATCATTAAAGGGATATTCGAAATGATTATAGTTAACATGTAAGTGGAATATTTTATCCCAACTGCTGCAGCTAAAAAACATATTGCATCTGATGGTGCGATAGGACAAATGATTCCTAATGCTAAAAACTTATAATTGTAATTCTCCAATAAAGTTTTTAATTTTGGATATTTACTCTCTAGGTTCTGTTTAATCTTTTTACTAGAAAAAATTCTTGAGATTATATAAACTAATGTTTCACTCAATACTATCCCGACCATTGAGAGGATAATACCAAGTATTGGATTAAAACAAATTCCCCCTAATAACATTAGAGTTGCACCCGGGATCAACAGAAGCAGCCTAATTATCCACAAAGCAAGAAATAGTAATATTGTATATTTTGTATTTCCCGATATAAATTCCTTTAACACACCCATATCGAGTGACAGTAAATGAAATTGCTTTAAAAGATAGATAATTGCAATCCATAGAGATACGATGAAAATTATCTTTTTCATTTTCTACACTCTCCTCGCTTTCAATACATTCATGATAAGCAATGAGAATTAAGAAACACTCCGTAAAATTCTTAAGGATTCTTAAGTTTATTTATAAAAAAAATGCTTACAGAAATTTTTAATCCGTAAGCCATTACATATGTATTGGATGTTCTATAATAAAGCTCATCCAACCTTTTTTATATTCCGCATGAATATGACCGTTGTGAAGTTCAACAATTTTTTTGGAGATAGCAAGTCCAAGTCCAGAACCTTGATTATCTTTTCTCGCTTTATCCCCTCTGAAAAACCGTTCAAACAATTTATTTACTTCCTCTACAGGAGGCGTCTTGGCTCTGTTTGACACTTTCAAAATTGCCTTATTGTCATGTAGCTCAAAACTTACATGTATTTCAGAAGGTTTCATACTGTACTTTATCGCATTCATAAAGAGATTATCATAGACACGAACCATTTTGTCTATATCCATTAAAATCGGTACATTTTCTTCCGTGATTGATTTTTGAACACTTAATTGTTCCTTTTCAAAAATAGGAATGTATTCTCCAACTATTTGTTCCAATAATCCTGACAATTCTACTTCATTTAGATTCAGCAAAACATCCGGGCTCGATAAATGAGTATATTCAAATAGTTCATCAATTAGATATTTCAGCCTTTTTGATTTTGAATCTATCGTTTCAAGGTATTCCAAATATTGTTCTTTACTCACGTATTGTTCTTTTTTTAGTAAATCCAAATATCCGATAATCGATGTTAATGGTGTCCTTAAATCATGTGAAATGTTTGAAATAAGTTCGGTTTTCGCCCGTTCTAATTGTCTTTCATTTTCAAATTTATTCTCTAATTCTCTAGACATATGATTAATATTTTGTGCAAGTTGAGTCAATTCATCACTACTCTTGATTTTAATTGTCAAGCCAAGTTTACCATTGGCAATATGATGAATACTTTCAGAAATGAGTTTCAAATATAATATTTTTTTTCGCACCAATAACAAAAAAACGACAACAAAGGTACCGATACCAACAGAATACTGAAATAACAATGACAAATAACTAATAAGAGGGCTATGTTCTGTCACGTACATTTTATTATATAGATACACGTAAAATAAGGTAATAAGGATCATCATTCCTAATGACACAAAAAAACTGATTGCTATCGCAACAAGGAGTCTTACTATTAGCTTATTTCCAAACCTCCTCATATTTTATACCCTGTTCCCCATACGGTTTTGATATAAATGGGATGTTTAGAATCCTCTTCTATTTTGTCTCTGATTTTTGTAATGTGTACCATTACTGTATTATCCGATTTAAAAAAGTCTTCCTTCCATACTGTTTCATATATTTTTTCGACACTAAGAACAATGCCTTTATTTCTGGAAAGAAGCTCAAGTATGTCAAATTCTTTTGGAGTAAGCCTTACTTCCTTCCCCCGAACCCACACTTGTCGAGTATCGGTATTTACCGTCAAATCACCAATTTCAATAATGTTCTTAGTATTCTTTGTATCTGCATTGTATTTTTTATATCTTCTTAATTGGGATTTTACTCTTGCGATTAATTCTAATGGGTTAAACGGCTTTGATAAATAATCATCGGCACCTGAAGTCAGACCCTGTATTTTATCGATATCCTCCGATTTTGCAGAAAGCATAATGATAGGCATATTTCGTTCCTGCCTAATCTTCATACATGCTTCAATTCCGTCCATGTTGGGCATCATAATATCCAATATAATGAGGTCAAACTCTCTTTCTTCCAATAGTTTTAACGCTTCAATAGCATCTTCAACCTTATGAGTGTACAGACCTTCATTCTCTAAATAAACAGAAATGAGATTTCTTATATCTTTGTCGTCATCAACGATAAGAATTTTAGACTCCATAATATTCCTCCATATTTTGCGACATAGAACAGTTAAAGACATAGGCCGGAGGCAAATTTCTAATTTCCCGTTTTACATCAATTTTAGTAAAAAATTGTTCAATAAATGTCTTTTTAAATTTAGTGTATTGGAAAGTAATGAATTGCCCCTCCTTTTTTAAAATCTTAGTGGTATTTAGTAAAATTTTTAATGAAACGGTTTTTGGCAAGCTTGCAAAAGGAAGTCCAGAAATAACATAGTCTGCATAAGGTATATGATATTCCTTTAAATAATTCACAATGTTCTCCGCAGATCCATTTACAATGAATACATTCTTTTCCCTTTTGAATTTTTCTTTTAATAATATATAAAATTCTTTATTGTTTTCCACTAATAAAACAACGGTCTTTGGATTTCGTTTTTCAAGCAACTTTTCTGTAAATACACCTGTACCTGGTCCGTACTCCACAATGTATTGAGCATTCCTAAAGTTGATTTTTTCTACCATTTTATCTGCAAGAAATTTTGAACTAGGAAGTATTGCACCTACTGTTCTTGGATTAACAATATATTGAAATAAGAATAACAATCTTCTCATTACTAATCACTCCATTGATTTGAATTTATAATTATACTTTAAAATCTAAATCTAAAGAAAAAGGAGTGAAATTCCTTAAGAATTCTTAACTTTTGAAGTAAGTTCTCAAAAACAGTTTGTCCTTTGGGCAGAAGACCATTCCTAAAGGAATGGCCTTTTTCGGTTCACCGGAAGGTTAGTTTGTATTAATAATTTTATAGGCAGATAGAATGTGGAAACTGAGAAAAGAGAGCGGGAAGGCGTGGTAACGGATTGTGATCACTGAAAAGATATGTTTTTTAAGTTTAGTTTTCAATTGAAAAGAACATTCAAAGTCATAGACTTAGAGGATAGTCCATTTTACTATCCTCTAAGTCAGTAAGTTCCTTCCTCACTAGTTAAAGTAGCTTAGTTCCTCCAGATACCTTAAAATTACAGGAATTTCCTATCCCCATATTTCTTTAGAAATATCTACAATATATTTCAACTTCGCCCATTGCTCTTCTTCCGTTAAAATATTTCCGTGATGCGTTGAGGCAAAACCGCATTGTGGGCTGATACATAATTGCTCTAATGGTACGTATTTTGTTGCTTCTTTTACGCGTGCTTTAATCGTCTCCTTCTCTTCTAATGTACCATGCTTCGATGTGAAGACTCCTAGCACGACTTGGGGGCCGCCATTTGGAATGTATTCCAAGGGTTGGAAATCCCCTGAACGGTCGTCATCGTATTCTAAGAAAAATCCGTTCACTTTTTCTTTTGCAAATAAAGTTGGCGCGATTTTTGCATAACTGCCTTCAAAAGCTCATTTCGATCGGTAGTTACCACGGCAAAGATGTGTCGTTACAATTAGATCTTCCGGTTTATCTTCTAGTACGCTATTTGCAACCCGTAAGGCTAATTCGATTAATTCTTCACGAGAATAACCGCTATCATTAAATGGAATTTCCGGTGCATTAAGACCTGCAATGTAGACATCATCTAGTTGAAGATAACGGCAGCCGGCGTCATAAAAGGCGTTGATTGCCTCACGGTAGGCTTGAATTATGTCATTTGCATATTCTTCAATGTCTGGATAAACTTCCAAGTTACGGATACCAGCGTTAAATAATTGATTGGGACTCGGAATCGTTTGTTTTGCAATGGCACGGTCACCAACAATTTCTTTAAATTCAATAAAGTCTTTTACATGCGGGTGATGGGGGTTAAAGGAGATTTTTCCAACTACCCGAATATCATATCGTTCAGTTTCCTCCCCCTTAAATTTAAAGCCATGCTCTGGGATATAGCCCTCGACACCATTTAAATGCTCTAGAAAATCTGTATGCCAAAATCTTCTACGGAATTCACCGTCTGTGACAGCTTTCAGTCCGACTTCGATTTGTTTATCAACAACCTTTTTAATCTCGTCTGTTTCAATTTCGTGTAGTTCCAGGGCCGTAATATTCCCTTCTTGGAAATCCTTCCTCGCCTGATGAATTCTCTCTGGTCGTAATAAACTTCCTACATGATCCGCTCTGAATGGAGCTTTAATTAATGTTTTTGTCATTTTAATCTCTCTCCTTTAAGTATTTTTTTAATCTAGCATTATGGCAAAATAGCAAAAGAACGGACAGGAAAACCAGTTGCCTTCTCAGGCTTTGGACTAATATTGAAAATAACCGCTCCTTTGGCCGGCAGCTTATCTAGGTTCGTTAACAATTCAACTTGAAATGTATCTTGCTCAAGCACATAGTATTCACCAACGAGGGAACCATTTTTGCGATAATCAACAGAAGCATCTGTATCAAATGTTTCGTGTCCGACAGCTTTAATCTTTCTTTCTTCAAATAAAAATGTTAAGGCTTCAATTCCCCATCCAGGTGTGTGACTATTTCCCTCCTCATCTTTATTTTCAAATGCCTCCTTATCAGGCCAACGCTTGCCCCAGTCAGTGCGTAAAGCCACAAATGTTCCTGCTTCAATTTTTCCATGTTCCTCTTCAAACGCTAAGATATCTTCAACGGATAAGATAAAGTCATGATCATCTGCTACTTCCCGCGATTTATCAATCACGATAAGGGGCAAAACGAGTTCTTTTAACTCAAGCTCCTCAAGGTAACGTTTGTTGCGAACGAAATGGATCGGGGCATCAATATGTGTTCCGTATTGACCTGGGAACTGGAAACTTTGCGCAAAAAAGCCATCATCGTGGGTGAAAAGTGATTTGAATTCCGCATCGTCAAAAGCTGAAAAATGTGGAGAAGCGGGTCCAAACGTATGTGTGAGATCGACCCATTCTTTCTTTTGCAACACCTCAAATGCTTTCAAAAGCTCATTGTCTGTTTTTACTGTTGACATTAAATCACCTCATATATAATTTTTAAATATACTAAAAACCCCTCTTCTAGAAAACAGAAGAGGGGTGAATAAACGAATACATTACCTGCTCCTCTTATCTTCTAGCCCTACGCTACTGGAATTGGCACAGTACTTAAAAAAGTCCGCTGCCGAGGCATCAAAGGGCCAGTCCCTCCACCTCTCTGGATAAGAAAAATTCGAAATATTAAGTTATGGAATTTACTATACAATTTGGAAATGGATTTGTCAACATGAATGGATAAAGTATTTGATATGGCATGCTTAGAAAGATTAACATTTAAATAGAATAAGCCTGCTGAAAACGAAGGAAAAGCAGCCTTGAACAAGTATGATTACTGGTTCTATGACTGTTTTTTTGTCGTAGAGTTTTTGAATATTGTTTAAGAGGAACTTGATCAACATAATTAAAAGAAGAAGTACTTCATAAAGTGTATAGGAGGTACTTGATTAACTTATTTAAAAGAAAAAGTACCTCATAGAGCGTTTAGGAGGTACTTGAGTAACAGGATTAAAAGAAGAAGTACTTCATAGAGCGTTTAGGAGGTACTTGAGTAACAGGATTAAAAGAAAAAGTACTTCATAGAGCGTTTATGAGGTACTTCATTAACTTATTTAAAAGATGAAGTACCTCATAAAGCGTTTAGGAGGTACTTGATCAACAGGATTAAAAGAAGAAGTACCTCATAAAGCGTTTAGGAGGTACTTGAGTAACAGGATTAAAAGAAAAAGTACTTCATAGAGCATTTAGGAGGTACTTGATTAACTTATTTAAATGAAGAAGTACCTCATAAAGCGTTTAGGAGGTACTTGATCAACAGGATTAAAAGAAGAAGTACCTCATTAAGCGTTTAGGAGGTACTTGATCAACAGGATTAAAAGAAGAAGTACTTCATAAAGCGTTTAGGAGGTACTTAATCAACAGGATTAAAAGAAGAAGTACCTCATTAAGCGTTTAGGAGGTACTTGATTAACTTATTTAAAAGAAGAAGTACCTCATAGACCGTTCAAAAGGTACTTGATCAGCAAAATTAAAAGAAGATGTATTACTTCGTTCCAGTAGAGCCATGCCCGCCTCGGTTTTCATTTCCAAGCGATACAACCTCAACTAGCTCTACCGTCGGCATTTTTTTCATGATTCGGAACTGACAGATGCGGTCGTTCATTTCAATTACGGTATCTCTTAATGCGTACGCGGGGAAAAACCATTGATCTTGGTCGCCTTTATACGATTCGTCAATGACTCCCATGGAATTCGTTTGGATGATTCCAAAATTCTTGAACGTACTTGAACGGGGTACGACATGTGCTTCATATCCTTCCGGAAGCTCCATTGCAACGCCAAGTGGAATTAGTTTGAATTCATCTTTTTTTAATTCGATGGTTTTTGCTGCACGTAAATCTAACCAGTCACCTTGGACAATTTTATCGATTTTTACTAAGTTTTCATCAAAATATTTAATCTTAATTTGTTGTGTTGACATGTTTTTCTCCTCTACTTCTAAAGAATAGCGACGGGTTGCCCAAAAAGCCCCCATCGCTAAGCTGTTTAATAGTCATAATCTGTTTCTTTCATATCCTCAACGACTGAAAGTAAATAACCATTTCCCACCGTTGAGAAGAAATCGTGATTCGTTGTTCCGGTAGATAATCCATTAATAACAATCGGATTCACATCATCTGCTGTATCAGGGAATAGTGGTGATAAACCAAGATTCATTAATGCTTTATTGGCATTATAGCGAAGGAAAACTTTCACATCTTCCGTCCAGCCTACTTGGTCATATAAGGATTCTGTGTACTTCACTTCATTTTCATATAATTTATAAAGCAAAGAGTATGTCCAAGATTTGATCGCTTCTTTTTCCGAGTCTGTCAATTGCTCGAAGCCAATTTTAAACTTATATCCAATATAGGCCCCATGTGCCGATTCGTCTCTAATAATTAACTTGATGACTTCTGCCACGTTAATTAATTTTGCTCTACCTAAATAATATAATGGTGTGTAAAAGCCGGAATAAAATAAAAATGATTCCAAAAAGACACTGGCTACTTTCTTCTCTAACGGAGTACCGTTTTGATATATTTCATCAATGATACGCGCCTTCGTTTGAAGAAAATCATCTTCTCTCGCCCATCTAAAAATATCTTCAATTTCTTTTTTCGTATTGAGCGTGCTGAAAATCGATGAATAGCTTCGCGCATGCTCGGATTCCATAAATTGAATATTATTTAATACTGCAATTTCATGCTGTGTTTTTGCGTCCTTCCGCAATGCATCAATCCCGTTCTCCGATTGGAGTGTATCGAGCATCGTTAGTCCGCCAAATACCTTTTCTACCAAACGTTTCTCAGGATCAGGAAGTTTCGTCCAGTCGGATTTATCTTTAGACACAGGCATACGTGTCGATAGCCAGAATTGTTCTGTCAATTTCTCATACGTCATTTTATCCATTATATCTTCAATATTATTCCAATTTATTGCATCATAATAATTCCATTCCATCTAGAGTCTACCCCCCCTTAAATACTGCAAGATTCACAATAGTTCGCACCAACTTCAGTTCCATCATCCGTATACGTTCTAATGTAATAAACTGATTTAATGCCTTTTTTCCATGCATAATTTCTCAAGATATTCAAATCTCTTGTTGTTTTCTTCGTAGGATATTCGCTGTTTATTTTCCATTCATACATCCCATCTGGTAATTCAGATCTCATAAACAACGTCATACTTAAACCTTGATCGACATGCTTTTGTGCCGTTGCATACGTATCAATCACTTTTCGTTGATCGATATCATAGGCAGACTCATAGTATGGTAGTGTTTCGGTCGTTAAATATGGTGCAGGATAATACACTTTCCCACGTTTTCCTTCGGTACGTTCCTCAATTCGTTGAGTAATCGGATGAATGGAGGCTGTTGCCTCGTTCACATATGAAATCGATCCCGTCGGTGCAGTCGCAAGCCGGTAGGCATTGTATATTCCGTATTGCATGACGGATTCTTTTAATTGTTGCCAGTCTTTATGATGTGGAATAAAAATATCTTTAAATAGTTCTTTCACTTTTTCATGTTTAAATTCAAAATCCGGTTCGTTTAAATATTTATCAAAATATTCGCCTGTTGCGTATTTTGACTTTTCAAACTCATAGAACGTTTTACCCGTTTCGATTGAAATTTTATTACTTTCAACGAGGGTCCAATAGTTTAATAGCATGAAATAAATATCCGTAAATTCCAAGCTTTCAGGTGAGCCGTAATACATTTGATTTTTCGCTAAAAATCCATGTAAATTCATAGCTCCTAGACCAACCGAATGATACATGTCATTCCCGTTTTTCACCGAAGGAACGACATCGATACTCGAATGATCGGTTACGTATGTTAAAGCACGCAGCATCGTACGCACTGATTTTCCAAAGTCAGGTGAACCCATTAGATTGGTAACATTGGTTGAACCTAAATTACAGCTGACATCATTCCCTAATTGCTCAAAGGTTTGGTCATTATTGATCATGGAATCCTTTTGTACTTGAAAAATTTCCGTACATAGATTAGACATGATAATCGTTCCATCAATCGGATTCGCGCGATTCACATTATCAATATTAATGATATATGGATAGCCGCTTTCATTTTGAAGATTGCTTATTTCTGTTTCTAAATCTCTCGCTTTAATTTTTGATTTACGAATATGAGGATTTTCAACCATCCTGTCATATTCTTTCGTGATGTCTATATATGCAAATGGTTTTCCGTAAATTTTTTCAACATCATGCGGAGAAAATAAATACATATAATCATTGTTTTTAATTAATTCATAGAATTTATCCGGTACGATGAGGCCAAGTGATAATGTTTTAATCCGCACTTTCTCATCAGCATTTTCTTTTCGAACAGATAAGAAGTCAACGATGTCAGGATGGAAAATATTTAAATACACGACACCTGCACCATCTCTCGCTCCACCTTGGTTGGCATAAGAAAAGGCATCCTCAAACATTTTCATCACGGGAACTACCCCATCAGCAAGTCCATATACGCCTCTAATCGGATCATTATTCGCACGCAGATTCGATAAACTGATTCCAACTCCTCCGCCTAATTTGGATAATTGCAAAGCAGAGTTGATACTTCTGCCAATCGAATTCATATCATCGGAAACTGTTAAAAGGAAACACGAAACCATTTCCCCTGCTCTCTTTTTACCAATATTTAAAAATGTAGGGGTTGCCGGTTGATAACGCTGGTTGATTAATTCTTCCGCTAAGTCGAGTGCCAATTGTTCATTCCCATCAGCTATCGCAAGTGCATTAAAGGCCAGGCGATCTTCATATCTTTCTAAAAATCGATTCCCATCATCGGTTTTCATTGCATATTGGGAATAAAACTTATACGCCCCCATAAATGAACGGAAACGGAATTTTTTATTATAAATACTTTTAAATACTTTTTTGACAAACTTGCGATCGTATTTATCTAGAAAATCGACTTTAATATAATCATTTTCAATTAAATAATCCAACTTTTCGTCTAATGAGTGAAAAAATACTGTATTAGGATTAACATATTCTAAAAAGTAAGCTTTAACAGCTGCCTTGTCTTTATCTAATTGGATCTTTCCATCTTTAGGTAGATTTAATAGATTGTTAAGGGTAAAATACGTATCCTCTTTGACCTTTTTACTTAATTCCGGTGCTAGCAAGTTGATTCACTTCCTTCTTAAAATAAATAACGTCTTCATCTGTCCCGCTAAATTCAAATGTAAAGAGTAATGGTTTCTGATATTTTTGGGCTAAATCCCGTGCATTAAAGCAATAATTATGATCAAAATTCAAATTACCGCTGCCAACAAAGCCAACTAAATAGTCGAGGTTATTTTTATAGTTAAGAAATGAACTAATGATATCTGTAATATCGTCATCATAGGATGGGGCAATCATAATAAAGGATTCATGGACCTCAAAAAGAGGATCCGAGTAGTTGATTTCAACAGATTCCAGCTCGGTCCTCTTTACGAAGCTTCTAACATTTCCAGTTAAGGAAAGATAAACAACTAACATTTAACAGCTAATGCTTTCAATTTATCTGGCTGAAAACCAGTAAATGGTTCCTGCCCCTCAACAATCACTACCGGCATCTGACGCAAATTCAGTGTATTTACAACGTAATCAAAAGCATTCTCATCTTCTTCTACATTGAACGTTTCAAACTCAATTCCTTCCCCATTTAGAACTACTTTTGTCATATCACATTGAGGACATCCATTTTTCGTATACACTGTTACTTTCGACATTTTATTACCGCCTATCTACAATATTTTCGTCTATTAATATCTGATTATAGCAATTTATGACGAGAATTTCATCCCATTAAGCTGCTAATTATTTTTTTGCAAAATTAGAAAGAAATACACTTGACAAAGGATTTTTTCAGAGGAAATAAAACAAAATAGGAATAATACTAGTGGTAGAGGGGAATCGGGGAAACCTTTTATAACTTTTTTTGTCACTCTAAACTTTGAAACTTACTTAAAGAAAAAAATATTTTGAGGAAATTATTTTTTGTGACAAGTGATTACAGGCAAGAAACTCTTCAATGAACCTGTAATCGTCTTGTCTATTAAACCATGTAATCGTTCTTTACCTCTTTAGATTATTTGCTCGCCATTTCCAATTTATTTTCATAAAATTGCTTATTTATTCTAAAGTTAATGTTACTTTTTATACTTGCAAGCTGATTAGGATCAGCTATCATGATTGATAGTTCAAATTGAAGGTTGGTAGCCCCAAATCCAACAAAGTTCACAAATGGTTCCGGATCCAATAAGACTGCCGGTGAGACCAAGCTTTCCTCTCTTGCAATCTCCATAAGCAATTCTTTTACTTTTTCTGCATCGGTTCCAATATCAACAGTAAAAGGAATCGATATTCGAAGTCTAGGATCACTAAACGAACGGTTAACGACCTTTTCTCCTAAAAAATAGGAATTCGGAACAATAATGTGTTCGTTATTAACTGTTTTAATAATCGTCGCCCGCATATTAATTTTTTCAACGTCTCCAATAATATCATCGATAAGAACGCGATCCCCAACTTTTATTGGACGTTCAAACAGAATAATCACTCCGGAGATAAAGTTGGATGCAATGTTTTGCAGTCCAAACCCAATTCCGACACTGATGATGCTAGCAAACATCGTTAATGCACTTAGATTGATCCCCACTGTCGTTAGAC
This sequence comes from Heyndrickxia vini, assembly GCF_016772275.1. Taxonomy (NCBI): domain Bacteria; kingdom Bacillati; phylum Bacillota; class Bacilli; order Caryophanales; family Bacillaceae; genus Heyndrickxia; species Heyndrickxia vini. The sequence continues at coordinate 3,126,250 of NZ_CP065425.1, forward strand.
TGACAATAATCGCAATAATCATAATAGAATAATGTACAACTCGGTCAAATGTATATCTCGTGCCTTTATCTAAGTGGTATCGATTGTAAATCCCAGGCAATAAAACATTGGTTGAAATTTTTGAAAATCGACTGGCTAAAGAAATAATTAAAACAGCCACAATAATTAGGAATAGCGTTATATCCACTTTGCCGAATTTAAAAATCTTGGCAAACATCCATTTAGCTTTTGAAAAATATAGAAGCAAAAAGATCAGTGTTCCATAAAAAGTAAACCAATTTACGATGCTTCTCAACGCAGCATGACGTTTGGGAAGCTTTTTGAGAATCGAAAGAAGAATCCATCGCAATATCGACATTCCAATAACAACAGCTGCAATGATGATTAAGCTCATATAATTAAAAGCGTGAAGCCAATTTTTTAATGTTTGAATATCCATGTTTTCACCTTCATTATTCTATGCAATTTTTCTTTAGTTGATTAAAGAGCAAACTCCTTGTATATTCTAGCAAATAAATCTGAAAGAGGGATGGGTATAAAGTCTGTAAATAAAAGCATAAATAACATAATTAGCACACAAAAGCTTGGGATATTTCCTTAGCTTTTGTGTGCTAATTACAAGTTCATTAGGCGCAAAATCGAGTTTGAATAAGCGGAGAATTTTCCCTTAATTAAGAAATAGAACTGAAAATACCTTAAATAGGCGGAAAGATTCCGGCTATTAACTCGAAAAACGTGAAAATGGGTGATTTTGCTTTGCTTAATCGGAAATCCTCCGCTTATATCCCCCGAACCGAGCCCGAGTCTGCCGGTTAACCGGAAAATCTCCGCTTATATTGATGATCTTTAGTTGCTCAAAAAGGAGATACTATTTGGTATGTTTCTCCACCTAAACTGAACTATTTAATAACTGAAGTTAAAAGAAAAGTCATCACCATTTTATTTAGTCCACACTGCATTAAGTCGTTGCTGCTGAGGAAGCTGCAGCATGGTCAGCCTTCACACAATCAATTGCGACAACAAGCGCAATCATGATCGCCTCCATCTCCTCATTCAATATTTGTACCTTGTAGCTATCGCCCCAAGTGAACCACTCCTTGCTCACTTTACCGACCAGTTCACCGTGCTGTAATACATGAAAATCCATATCCCACCAATTTCCCTGCACTTCAATACCCGCTGAATCAATTGTATAGCGTGCTTTTAAGAAAGAAAACTCCTTCTTAATCGTTAACAACTCTTGACCATTCACCTCAACAAAAAACTTTGGCAAAAAGCTGAACGCCTTTTTCGTAATGAGCGCAATTTCATCCCTGGTAGTATTTAAAATGGAAAAAGTCTTTGGAACTTTCATAAAGCTCCCTTCCACGAAATAAACGTCCTTCCCCTGCTCATCCTTCACTGTAAATTTCCCACTTAGACTGAATACCTTTTGTTTTATATAAAATTGCTTCATACGATGCCTCCTTTGATATAGGATATTACTATAAGTATATTATAGGTATAGTTTAATCTTACATCACCATCTTAGTTTGTAGATGGAAAATTTTCCAAATCACTGAGGATTAAAAAAAGCTTTGGGCTGTACTATCTATGGACTGGCTTGGAGGTCGCCTTTCCATAGATTTCATCGTGAATTTTTAAAACCTTTTTGCTTATGTAACGTATACTTATTATCTAGTTTTTTAAGAAAGGGTGAAAGCGATGATATCAAAGTCTATCAATCGATTGTTCACCAAAAATAAGGGAAAAACCTTAGGGGAACGTATTGGCAATTATTTTATGATCATATGCCTTCTATTTTTCATTTTGACAATAATCATATTTGGTATTTCATTTTTCTTCAAAAAAAATTGGATTGTTCATGAGATTATTCAGCTGATTAGTGGTGTTTGTTTCACATTTGTTTTCTGCTCGGTCTTTATCACATTAATTTTTATGACTCGTAATTGGATTTGGAAACTATTAGGTGTTTTTATAACGGTCATTTTTTTCTATGCTGCCACTCAACTTATGGTAGATGTGAAAATGATCTATAAAGATAAGGTCGCTTATGAAAACAAACAATTTGAAAGGATCGTTGGCATCCCGAAAGAGGTGGAGTATGATAACCCGGAGTCCGGACCGAGAATGGTGTATGAAATCACGTTTGAAGATGTAGTAGTTCAAGCTACACATCTATGGATACGCCAAGATTATTTTGAAAAAAATATGAAAGGGAAAAGACTGGAAGTTTTCTATTTACCGAACAGTCGTTATGCGATGGATGTCCTTGTTGCTGATTAATGAAAAGTGACGGGTGTTTTGTGCCATTCTCCGTATACCAAAACGGTATCGGCTAAAGAAATGGCTTTGTACTGGGAAGCAGCGTTTTCTTTTACACTGCCTTCCGTACTGTTTTTTGAATGTATCAACCTAAAGTTCGTATTTTATTTTTCTTCTTTATAAAATAGTGTCAATAAGAAAAACATGATGAAGCTTAAAAGTAAAGCAACTCCGCCGCCAATATAGATCACTAACGTGACACCTTCTGGTAAGTCAAATGGCTTAACCATATATAACCACATACCAATCGTTAGCCCTGTTGACCCTATAATGGCCGTCCAAACATGTATCTTAGTCAAAATCGTCTCTTTTGTTTGGAACACCTTATAGAAAACTGCCCACCCAAAAAGAGTTAACCAACCAACGACAAGGATATGTGCATGAACCGGACGAAAGGCATATGAACCTGATCCAGCCATGTGTGCGCCTAAAACAGCTCCAATCACCCCAAAAATCCCAGCAAATCGTAACAATACTTTACTATTGTTATTCACTTTAATTTCCTCCTCCTTTTATCACCATTATTTTTAAACCGTCTTAAACTATAATGTACCTTCTGAATATGAACAGGTGATGAACAAAAGATTACAAAAAAATTGTCATGTACTACCAGTAGGAATGACAAACATAATTTAGTGTGAATAAATTGTTTACTGTTGAATTGAACTAAAGATTAACAGTTTATAAAAAAGTTGCACCGTTTTTCCCCATTGAATATGATTATCTAAAGAGGTGGATGTATGAAACTAAACCATTTAAATTTAACTGTCGAGGATGTAGAAATTACACGGGAGTTCTTAGAAAATTATTTTGGCATGACATGTATTGGCAGCCGAGGAAAGGGATTTTCTGCTATGTTTGATGATGATCAATTTGTACTATCTTTGATGAAAGGAAAGGATGTCCGCTATCCTAAGACCTTTCATATTGGATTCCCGCAAGAGAGTAGAGAAAAAGTTGATCAAATTAACAAACGTTTAAAAAATGATGGTTATGAAGTTAATCCTCCTACCGAATCTCATGCCTATACCTTCTATGTTCAAGCTCCGGGTGGATTTACCATTGAAATTTTTTCAGAGTAAAACAATATGAGGGTATTGTCGAGGTCGATGTTTGCCATCAATCAGGTTAGAGGAGGAAACAGAGTGCTAAAAACTAATTCATTAGGTAAAATTGTAATTCTTAACGGAACTCCTCGGTCTGGAAAATCAAGTATAGCAACTATTGTCCAAAATACGTTTGAAGGAGTTTGGATGAATTTAGGTGTTGATAATTTTATTCGAATGACTCCTCAACGTTACCAACCTGGAATAGGATTAAGACCTGGAGGCGAACGCCCAGATTTAGAGCCATTAATCGTTACCTTGTATCAAGCTATGTACGAATCTATTGCAGCACATAGTCGATTAGGATTGAACGTTGTAGTTGATGTGGGACATCACGATAACTATTCAATTAGGAGGGGGATTCTTTATAAGTGTGTTCGTATTTTGAAAGAATTTCCCGTGTTATTTGTGGGTATCCGATGTCCCCTAAATGTTGTAATGGAGCGACGAATTGCGACTTGGAATAACAGCTACGCTGAAGATGGGTCTGTACCAAAACCCATTATGTTGTGGCAAAAGTCCGTTCATTTGCCAGGTATCTATGATCTGGAGATTGATACATCGGTTCTAAGTCCTGAAGAATGTGCAAATTTGATTCGAAAAAAATTAGAAGAGAATTCCATAGATACAGCTTTTAAGCGTCTTGCAAATAGGATAAACGAGGAGACAAACTGAATTCGTTCTTCAACTGACGGTATTTATTAATAACTTCTCACTATATCTTTTTTTCAACCGTACGACTTATTCGGGATTAGTACCTGCGAAGCTGTCACCAAGTGCCACCCCCCACTCTTACACCTAGAAATACTGGACAAGAAAATAAATTCCTAGACTGTTGCTGTTTTATTGAACAAACATTCCCAGCTGAAACGTAATATTCAAAGTGATTAAGGTTTTTTTGGCCGATTAACTTTTTTATCGTATTCTAATTCAGGGAGACAAGATATTCAGCAAGTTTATCGAAAGAACCCTCAAGATCTTGTTGAAGCTTTCGAGCCATACCTTTGTAGGTTTCTTGTTCCTCAACTGAAGCGTTCACAGGGTAACCTTTCAGTTTTAAAACAGTTTTACCTTCGTCATCTTCTAGCGTTATGATATTCATAATTTCAAGAGGCCAGCTCACGTTAAAAGGCGCTCGGACCGTATTGCCTTGCTCATCGGAAAAGGATCGGATAAAAGCCACTTTCTCAGGTTCGACAACCTCTTGGTATGCAAACTTTCCCCACATAATCTGATTTCCGTCAAGAGACGTCTGAATACCTAAAAACTCGCCACCTGATCGAGCGTCCATTTTAACGATTTCGAGGGTGACTCCCTTTGGTCCCCACCATTTCGCGAAATGCCCGAGCTCTGTCCATGCTTTAAAAACGAGTTCGCGAGGGGCATCGAATACACGCGTAATTGCAATTTCAAACGATTGATTCAGATTGTTATCCATGAAAAACCTCCTTGTTTTTTGAAAGGAACGTTCTTAATTATTTTTATACTATCTATTAATAATAATAAATTAGCACAAAAAAAGGTACTTCTTTTCATCGCCTATTATGGCAGTGTTCCTATAATAAGTAAAAATGAAATGAGCAATTTCTGATGCTAACCCTAACCGAGCAAATGAACATTTTCTTTTAAGCAATTCTTGTTAATTTAAAGGGAATTTATTTTGTTTAAAGAAGTATTAAGATAAAATCATAATACTTTGAGGTGTACATATGAAAATTGAATTTTAGGATGCCGCAAATGGGCAGTTTAACAGAGGTAAGTATCCGCCGGTAGAACCGGCGGTTTTAGTTTTTCCTATATGGGCACTTTACCAAGATCTTAGAATTTATTTACTTGAATTTCTACTCGATTACCCCATACCCTTCCGGTGCAGGAATAGCATTTTCCGCAGAACGACTGACTGATTCCCATTCCTTCCATATGGATATACGTTTTTCGGTATTTTCAACAGCTAAATCGTAGACAAGGCTGCCTAGAATTAGTCGAAGAGGTGGATTTTCACTAGTAACCAATTTCATGATCGCTTCGGCTGCCAACTTAGGATCACTATCAACAGATTCGGTTGAATTTTGTTTTGCCAATTCCTCACGTAATGAATCATATTCTTGTTTCTGAGTAGTGAAACCCATTTTCAAATAAAGGTTCGTCCAATAACCTCCGGGTTCTACAATTGATACGTTTATTCCAAAATGAGCAGCTTCTTGTGCTAAAGCCTCGCTAAATCCCTCCAACGCAAATTTACTAGCACTGTAAACTCCTGACATAGGACCGGTAATCAGTCCACCGATACTCGATATTTGAATAATATGGCCAGAACCCTGCGCCCTCAAGTACGGCATTACTGCTTGGCAAACCCAAACTGCCCCATAGAAATTCGTTTCCATTTGACTTCTTACTTCATCTTCATTAAACTCTTCAATCATTCCCATTACCATATTTCCTGCATTGTTTATGACAATATCAATTTTCCCAAAATGTTTAATTGCTGATTCCACCGTAGCAAAAACATCACTTCTATTCGTAACATCAAGCCTCAATGGAAGCAACTTTCCTTCAAATTGACGTTTTAACTCATTTAGTTTTTCTATATTTCTAGCAACACCAACAACTTTGTCTCCTAACTCCAATGCTTTTTTCGCGAATTCGTATCCTAGTCCACTGCTTGCACCTGTAATAAACCATACTCGTGTATTTTCAACGTTACTAAATGTCATAAATAATCTCCTCCAACTAAATCATATTTTTTCAGGATGCATTTAATACCAATTAGTAAACCAAATCAAAAAAAATAAAAAGCATAGGCAATCTATGCTCCAAAATATAGTAACTTCAATTAAATCTATCTTCATGGTACTTTTCTACAAAAACCAATGTATATTTTAACTTTACATAAGATCAAATGTTATAATCTTTTATAGTAATTGATTGCAAAGTTGGTGTTTACTTATGAAAGTATATACAGTTCAACATTTAGTAGCGTATCGTAAAATGAGAGAACAAGGCTTCTTAGTCGGTGATGAAAAGTATGTTTGGGAAGAATTTAAAGAACCCTATCACTGGATGATGAAACAAATGGAGAAACGTATCGAGGGATATAATGCGATTGATTATCCCATTTGGCTTTGGAGGACAAGAGTGGATAGGAATAGCTCGGGGCTTTTTCCTAGAGGAACAAAAGGGGTAATCTTAACTTTAGAAATTCCAGATGACCAAATCCTATGGTCAGATTTCAATCTATGGCATTGTGTTTTAAATAATGGGAGTGTAACTGGAAGTGAAGAGGAAGAGAACATATTAGAAGAAAGTGGAAAGGATATTCAATACACTTGGGAACGAATCTTTGATTTTGATTGGTTCCGTAATGCAGATCCTAAGTGGGTCGGAAAGTATGATGAGTTTAACCTCCAAGGAGTTACCCCTAAGATAACTTTGGATATGGTTAAAAAAGTAACAAGATTTATTGCAAAAGGTAGTAATATTAATAGATAACTAGTAGGTACTATTGGTGTAAAAATAAGAATAAACCCACACCTATAATTACCAAAAAATAACAAAGATGAAATTAAGTGTACAATACAGACGAGAATTACAATAAAAAATATTTCTAAAGGACTGCAGAATACTGCAGTTTTTTGTGTTACTATCGGGGAAGTTTAGTGAAATAAAGCACCTCCTTAGAATACAATTATTTATGACGAATAGAGGTGGAAAAGATGAAATATCAGGAAGTAATGAATGATACAAAATGGGATGAAATTAGGTTACCCATGTTTGAGTTTCCTAACAATCGACAATGGAGAACAAAAGATATTGAAACGGACTACCTCTGCCACTGGGATGGTGAATGGTTTTATAATTTTAGGAGTGGCGGTTATAAGTGTATTGAATGGTTAGGGATAAAGGCAGAAACCGTAGAAATAAGGCATGAAGTTTTAAAAATTCTAAATAATATTCATGTTCCTGGAGAGGTACTTGGCGATGTAATTAGGGTTTATGGATATGTTGAAATTGGTAAACCTGTTAACTATCTATAAAATTCCTTATTCAATTAACAGGGGCAAGAGTTGAAGATCAGGTGAAGTTTCTTATTGCACGAAGCGGCAGTATAGTACAATTTTTAAAATAAAAGGAGGCGTTTTTTTCTAATGAAATATCATGATTTAATGAAATGGCAGGGGAATATTCTCTTAAAGGAAATTGCAGAGGATGTAGCTCTCGATGAAGGTGCCCTTAAGATAAAGATTGAACGATGTAAAGTTAGTGATAAAACTGTTTCCGTAATCGAGTTTGATGATGTAGTAATTGAAGCGAATCCTATTGAAGTGGATAGTGAATTACCAATCATCGAGCTGGAATTCAGCTCCTATGTTTCCTATTCAGTTATTAATGAGAGTTTTGCTCCATTCCAGGATTATGAGGTTTATGAAGGTAGTTTGTTTAGAATATATTCAAAATCAAGGTATTTAGATTTTATAAAACTACGAACTTTTGCAGTAGATATATTTCCTGACCTTGTACATTATCAAATACCTTGTCTTAACCACATAATCGATATTATTTCAAATGAAGTACCAATTGTTACAGAAATAAACAGATATACAATGAAAAGAATGTGAAGAAATTAACTTATACTACAATGGGCATTAATTGAACAATGTTCATTAGCTTGTCTTTAACAATCGGTCCATTAACTGGAGGAGGAAAATCAAGTGAAATTGAATACTTATGTGGTAATAAAAGCACGGTGTTTGCAAATGCATTTAAGAAATGCTGATTACGGAAATATAGTAGAAAGTAAAAAAGAACCAAAAATACGCTAGTTATGAATAAAAGAGTGCATATTTTTAGTTCTTTGTAATTTTCGATTATTGAACATTCCTTTTCCTAATGTTTAGATGTACTCTTTTTAAATGATTTTAATAGGCGTTTAGCATCACTGATAGAAACTTCTTGTGTAACTACTTCATACTTGTAGTCTCCCGAATTACCAATAAAATGAGCATTTGGTGTATTTTTGATTTCAAATACGCTCCACTTAATTCCATTTAGGGTAAAGGAATCGAGTTTTTTGCCTTTGGTTGTATTAAAGTCACCTAATGAACCTACAACTGAATCTTTGTGATACATTCTTACATAGATCAGACGAGAACCTGAACCACTTTCATTTCTTTCTTTTTTATAGCTATATGTTAAATACGCTTGATTAAATTCTTTATATCTTTCCATGCTAGCTGAGAAAATCTGTAATTCTGGATTTGAAAATTCGTAAAGAAAAGGTACTTTTCTACGTAGAATATCCAATACTGCCTTAACATCTATATCAATTGAATCGGCATGTTCAATAACCTTGATATCTTTCTCCCTAGAATCTTTAGTACTATTATCTTGTATTTGCATCGGATTATAATTACTCAAATTAGGTATGAATTGTTTGGAATCAATTGGAACATTTACTGATAAACTTTCTGGATGAAGATAGCTTATAATCTCTCCTTTTTCATTGTAAATTTCATACTTTAATAAGATGCCAGTATCTTTATCCACCCAAAACCGAAAGCTTTTTTCCTCTGGTTGCATATGATTTACAATACTCTTATCAATATTTCCGTGTAAAACAATAGTATTATGACTAAGTAGCTCATCATTTTGCTTCTCAATATTCCAAAGATTATTAAATCTTAAATATTTTGCTGCCATCTCGTATGGAAATAATGATAATCCTGAAGTTCCAATTGGAGGTCTTTCTCTAAATTTATCTTCCGAATCATATAATTTTCTAATCGGTAGTGAAAATACATCGTCTGGATTAACTGCATCTCTTTTACCTTTCATCTCATAATCATTAGTAAAATAGGTCTTTCTATCATTATCTATATTCCAGATTGATTGGTTATTATAGAACATTTCGTTCGTTGTTATTTTTGCACCTGTTACCTTCTCATCCGGGATGTTTATGGTTTTTTCATAACCGCCAATTAATTTCTTTAAACTAATTTTGTACTCCACATCTACTTGACTAGTGGAATTATCTTTAAATCTATCATATTCCTCGAATTTGCCAGAAGCACTTTCAAAGTAGTCAACCGTATTGAAAAGTTTATTTAATACGTCCTCTTTTGTCATATCATTGTAGTTTTCAGCTTGTTGAGAATATGTATATATCGAATTATTAGTAGGGTCATTATTTGATTTAAGTTTCTCCCTATACGCTTGACCGGATATTTTCTTTTCTTTTGGAAGGAGACCAAAGTTTTCCAATGTAATATAACTTATGCCAATTAAAAAAATACAGGTAATACCAACACTCAAAATTCGTGGAAACAGATTTTTCATCCTTTTAGTTTTTTTGGAATTATAGATTGCTTTTCTAACTTCAGACTTGTTTTTATTCCGAAAATCTAAATTTTTTAAAACCGTATTATCCATATTTTCTTTTAAATTTTTCAACAATTCATCCATCAGTTCTGCCCCCTTTTTCCATCATTTTTTTTAACAAAAGACGCCCCCGGTATAACCTGGATTTTATCGTTTGTATACTAATGTCCAGCATGTCTGCTATCTGGATATAAGAAAGCTCCTCATAGTAATACAAAATAATAACTTCACGATACTTAATTGGCAGTGTCAATACTTTTATTGATAAATCCTTTTTTTTCTCCATGTTCAATAATTCCGATTCTGGAGTATTATTGTCGATTTTATTTTTTGAGATAAATTCTGTTAAAATAATGTTCTTAAAGCTCCAGCTTCGTAACTTATCCTTACATAAATTAACTGTAATTCTGTAAATCCATGTTTTATAGGAAGACTCACTTCGAAAGGTATCTAGATTCCTATAACATTTAATGAAAACTTCCTGTGCAATATCCTCTGCTAATTGTTCTTTTTTTACAAAAGTGTACGCTAACCGAACAACACTTTTTCCATACTCATTCATTAGCCATTCAATCGTTTCTTCTCTATCAACAAAATTATCTTCCATTTCATCACACTTCTTTTTCTCTAACATCCTCCACACCCTTTCAAACTTTAGACGGTGCCAAAAGGGTATGGTTGCATTTAATCTAATTTTATTACGGAACTTTTCTAATATAATATACCTTTATCAAGAAAGGTTTTTAGGGTACAACATACTATTGGCCATCAACACCCATCTTAACAGCTTCTAATTTTTATTGACTAGTTGAACCGTTCTCATCATATTCTTATAAAAAAGAAGGGATGGGAATGAGTTGATCAAAGTTAAGGTTCGTTTACGACCCATTGTTAGTAGGATTAATTTGCCTACTGTTATGAAAACGACTATACTTCCGGGTGATTCAATTGAAAGATTATTTATTGCGACCCAGGTAGGCGAGATTTTTTACATAGGAAACGGGGATATAAAAACTTTTTTAGATATTCGTCATCGTATCATTAAACTAGGTTCCTCCGAACCAGGTGTTTCCGGTCGGGGATATGATGAACGGGGATTGCTAGGTCTGGCATTTCATCCACATTTTTATTTTAACGGGTTGTTTTATCTTCATTATTCGGTAGCTGAATCACAAGGTCCGGGGGCACTTTCTGAACATTTTAAGCCAAACCCGTGTGATTCGAGTACGCTAAATCTAAGGTGGAAAAATAGAGAGAGATTCTATGATCATATTGATACCGTGGAAGAATGGATTTTACAATCAAATGGTCAACCTCAAAAAAGGCGGACGTTATTGAACTTAAGAAGACCATTTTTTAACCATAATGGTGTTAACAGCTTAAACTTTTCACCTGAAACAGGAAAACTTGTGTTGACAATAGGAGATGGTGGTGCGGGCTATGATCCATTTAATTTAAGTCAGGATGATATGGAGATATTCGGTAAAATCATCGAAATTGATGTAGACAAGAATACGTCAATCCTTAATCCCCCAGTCGTCACACGTTTTAATGAGCTGCCAGTACCTATTCAAGAAACACTTACGGTAATCGCCAAAGGGGTTCGCAATATACCAGGCATAGCATTTCAAAGATTGGGTCATCAGTATATTAAATATGTGGGAAATGTCGGACAAGATTTAGTAGAGTCGATTTTTTCATTCGTCCACTATAAACCTACACCAGTTACTCACCTCATTGAAGCTTCTTTAATGAAAACGAACCCTATCGATGAGGGGCTTATAAACCTTGGGTGGAGGGGATGGGAAGGTTCTTTACCTACTTCGACGATAAGAGATTGCTCAGCAGACCCGACTTTGAAAGAGAAAACCATCGCCTATTATAATGAAGCAATAAAAACTTCAGTGAGTCGTCTTCAACCTTTAACTAGTTATTTTCATAAAGATCCTCGCCCCGATAAGTTTGGAGGAACCGCCCTAACAGGAGTTCAGCCGTATATGGGAGATGGCATCCCCCATTTAACGGAAAGCGTAGTGTTTACCGATCTTGCCCGCGTTGAAGAATCGCGGCCACCTGTCCGAGGGGTTTTAGCCTATACAAGAGGAAATGATTTTAGCGTTATTGAAACCGATGATCACTTTGGTTCGCAATCAGCCTATTATGTTAGTTTGGGAACAAATATGGATCAAACGAGACTCTATTTAGGTGTATACGGATCTATGAAAGTGACGGATTTGAATCAGGGTAGGGTTATGGAGATTGTTTTGTGATTTATTACCATGGAATTCGTTTTTTTCGCTCGATAACTTTGGATTTAACCGAATCGAATTAAAAAACACCCACAAAGATTGATTGTTCAACATTTGCGGGTGTCTGTCATTATAATTGTAATTATAGAATTCTACTTTGCATTCTCATCCGGTTGATGGATGCCAAAGATATTTCCTTCCGTATCAGTATAGTACCCCTGCCATGCCATTCCAGGTAGCGCATACTTTGGCATGGCCACTTTGCCACCAGAACTCATAATTTTTGCTTCAGTAGAATCGTAATCTTCCACTCCCATTGTACAAGCAAAACCATTTAAAGGCTGATTCGCTTCTGGAGGAGGAGGACTTTGACGTTTCATCAACGCTCCGTTAATGCCAAGTTCACTATCTTCACCTGTCACAGCCCCGAAATAAGGCATCCCCGCATACTCACTCCAATCCTCAAACCTCCAGCCAAAAACTTCTCCATAAAATTCTTTCGCCCGTTCCATATCATCCACATGAATTTCGAAATGAACTAATCTGCCCATAACAGCCTCCTATTTTTCATCAAAATTTGGTTTGCTAAGTATGTATTTCTTCATTAATAATGGGTACTCCTTCAAAATGAATATTTAAGGCACCCACCATTTCTACGAGTATATCCTGTAATTGTAGCTAGCATTCAGTACATTACGAGATATTCTCTCTAAAAATTACCCAAAATGTATGTCTACAATTTACTTGGAAAAATAAATCCTTAAGGCTTCGACACCATCACCCTTTTTTCATAGGAAGGGAATATTATCCTCAATGGCGAATGTTGATTTATATAAATTTGTTACGGAGCTGATATGAAAATGAATCATAAAATTGCTGACTTACATATTCACTCTTTATTTTCCGATGGAACGATGTCTCCCGAAGAAATTATAGCTAAAGCAGTAGAGAAAGGGTTAGGTTTAATAGCGATTACTGACCACAATGTGCTAAAAGGTTCAAGAGAAATACAAAAGCTAAATGATAATAAAGAACTATTGTTAATATCTGGTGTAGAACTGGACGCATTAGATAGAGGCAAAAATCTGCATATATTGGGTTATGGAATGGATTTAAATAATGAAAGGTTTAGAGAATTTACTAAAAAAAACAGATTGCTTTTTGAGTCTTTAGATGAGCGACTCATAGAAAGGATGCAAAGGGAATACGATAACATATCTCTAGAGGAATACTTAAATTATAATTATGACCGAAAAAACGGTGGTTGGAAGGCATTGCATTATTTTGTGGAAAAGGGGATTGCCAGTAGCTTAACAGCAGGTTTTGCATTCTATTCAAAGTATGAACTATCATTTGACTGTATTGAATTTCCCTCTGTTAGCATGGTATGTAATCATATTCACAGTGCAGGTGGGAAGGCAATTCTTGCTCATCCAGGAAGAGTAATAAATGTTACCGAAAGGAACGATTTTAAGAGAGAAATCACTAGATTAATTAATTTAGGGATTGATGGCATTGAGTGCTATTATCCAACGCATTCTCATGAAGTCACAGAAGATTGCTTGTCCATTTGCAAAGAACTTGGCTTGTTAATTACAGCAGGTTCTGATTGTCACGGTAATTTTGGAAAAACCGAAATTGGAGAGATGAAAATACCGATTTCTTGGTTAAATCTTGGGGATATTTAAGACACAATTATGTAAGCAAATTCATCACATGATTAAACTTACGGGTAACGACTATAACGACAGGTCTTTTCTTTCCATTTAACTCTACCGTCCATACCCTCTCCACGTCTGCTGTGTCTTTGTAAACTAGTAGTTTCGAACGTATATTATTCATTAGAAATACATATAAAAAAAGACAGGAAATTATTATCACCCTGTCCCAACTTTTCAAGAAAAAAATAGTATCTTATCCAAAGAATATTATTACCGTAAAATATATCCTATGACATTGTTGAGAGCCCCCCTCTATCACTCCCCCTTCACAAAATACCCCGCCGCAGGAAACCGCTCAAACTCCTTCTCATCTCCCGAAACGAAATCACATCAATCCCTCTAGTAATTTATTAAATCTATTTTTTATATTGCACTTAAATATAAATCTAACGAATCCTCCGCCTCATTTGCGACCAACTGAATAAAATCATCATAATCCTTTTGGGTATGTGCTTTATCTAAAGCTTCGTAATATTTCAAACGATTTTCTACTTTGATAACGACAGGTGGGTAGCCCTCTTTCATGAGTTCCAAATTTAATAATAAACGAGAGGTAAGACCATTCCCATCGATAAAAGGATGTTTCCGACAAAAATAGCGTGTAACATTGCACCACGAATAACGGGATGCATTTGTTTTGCTTCTTGTTCATACCAATTTAAAAGCTGCTCCATTTGGTCTTTTATAAGAAATGGAGCAGGCGGCCTATGCATTGCACCTGAAGTAAAAACTTGTTGATCCCGATATACACCCGCATATTCATCATCAATGCCTTGTAATATAAGGCGATGCAAATTTTTAATTTGCCATTCCGAAAAGAGTTCTTTATTTTGGACAATTTCTTCTACATACGAAATCGCATCACGATGATTAATAACTTCTAAATGTTCACGCATCGTTTTCCCACCAACTGTGATCCCTTCAAGAACTATTTTCTTTTCATTTATTGTTAAGGCGTTCCCTTCGATAGCATTTGTGTTATATGTCCATTCAAGCAATAATTTTTCGCGTAAACTACTTAATGTATACTTTGGTAAAGGTTGATTTGCATCAAGACGAGCCTTTTTCTGATCAATTTTTTCAAACATTCTACCTCACCTCATAGGGTTTTGTCCTTCGTCCCTACACACGCTTCACTTTAAACACCGTACTTTTTGGTATATTTGGATTGTGGTGTACGACGAATGCTTTAGAAAAACGATACAGGTATTCTTCTTCATGAGATTTGGGAGTAAGAATAATCATTTTTCGTTTCAATTCTTGCTCATACAATCCGAACACTTTTTCTTTTCGACCTTCATCAAGGGCACTATCAAATTCATCTAGGACAATGTATCCTGGTGATGCCGCGATTGTTTGTAGTAACGCCAGAGCAAACAATAAAGAACTAAGTGATTCCTCGCCGCCTGATACACCTTTTCCTACTTTCCCACCTCGCGCTTTCACACTAACATCTTCTAATTTTCCACGGTGGCCTTCTTTTCTTGCCTTAATAAATAGTGTATACCGGATTTGTCCTCGTCGGTCGGTGTTCATATCCCATTCAATTTTTCCTTCAAAGCCGAATAAAGACATATAGTTCACAAACTTCTGGTTCACACCGATGATTTTCATGTTGATAGTCTCTTCCAGATCTTCTTTAAATCGTTCCATTCGCTCTATATATTCTTCCAATAAGATTTTTGATTTTTTCACTTCATTTTCTGACCGATCATATTCTTCTTTCATTTTTGCGTAGTTTTCAGGTGCTGCTTCATCGATACCCGTCTCGCTTATCGCAAATTCAAAAGAAGTTTTTCCATGATTACGTAACTCCTCCGCTTGCGGTTTTGTCAGCTCGGAAAAACGCTCCATCTGATCGTTCCATTTAGAAACTAAGTCTTTCGCGGTTTCTTGAAGTTTTTGTCCTTCTTTTCTTGTACGAGAATATCCCTCTTCGTTTGATAATCGCTCTTCTGACCTTGTTTTTATTTGTCGTTCCATTTGTTCGATTTCTCGATCCCGACCAATAAGATCATTTTCTTCATCTTCTAGCTCTCTTGATAGTCGTCTTTCTTCATGTCTTTTGGCATCTAATGTAGTGGAAATTTCCTCTAATTGATTGTTTTTTTCCTTTTTATTTTGATTAAGCCCCACTAGAATGCTCTTTAATCTCTGAACTTCCTCTATTTTTGCTTGTTCTTTACGAAATTGTTGGTAGATTTTTAGATAGTCTCGATACGTTAATAAGGATTGTTCCCACCTTACTAATGATGTTCTTTGCTCGTTTAACCCCTCTTGAATCAAACGGTTTTCATTTTCAATAGCCTCTATCTCTTTCCTTACTTTGTCATACTGGCTTTGCCGCCATTCTCGTTCATTTTCTTTCGTTAAAAACGCTTCCGCTTCTTTAAGTAACTCTTTCCTGCTAAAGAGGATCGAATTTCGATTGTTGCGTTCTAGAATATCCTTATTGAGTTGAAGCTTTTCTTCCTCTATTTGTGTTAGCTCTTTTTCCAATTTCACCTGCTTGATTTGGAGTACTTTTTCACTTAATATGATTCTCTTTTCCTCTTGTGGTCCCCGAACCCCTTTTTCATCAACGAGCTGACCATTAACAATTAAAGGCTTTTCTTCTTTAAAAAATGACTCCACCCACCAAAGGGCTTTTATTGCATATGGGTATAGGCGTTCATCTAGATTATCTTTAACCTTTAGATGCTTGTCCGGCAACTGCATAATTGTTTTGTCCGGAATTAGGTTAGGTAATGAAACGTGATAAAGGTCATTAGGCGCTCGAAATACTTTTTTATTAACAAATAATGTATATTTGATCGTATCGAATACATATTCATCCTGCTGACCCGCTGTCTCATCTAATTCCACAAGCTCACGTAACGGATAAACTTCGATTTGATTCGCTTTAAAAAATCGGATGGATTGTTCCTGACGGGAGTTGTAGACTTTATTATTTTTTAGTAGTGTCACTTCTTTTTCAATCTTCTGTTCCTTTTCATTCAAAACACGGAATCTATCTTTATTGTTCTCTATTTCAAGATTATTTTTATCCATCTCAGATTGAATAGCATTACTACCGTGATAAGCGTCTATCAATTCATTATATTTTCTTTCCTGAGCTTTATCCTGGTCAATTTTTACAGATAATTCCGCCCTTTTCAAAATTAGATCATTTAACTGATTCGATAGACTATTAGCCTTTGTAACCATTGTATTTATAAATGTATCTATCTCTTTATATTTCTTTTCCGCTTCATTTAACCTTACCTTCACTTCATCCTCTGACAAACCAATACGATCGACCTGTTTGGTGATCTCGGCAATTTGTTCAGATATTGCATCTATTTTTTCGTTGGTATCTTTTAGCTGTTTATTTATTTTCTGTACTTCTAGGTCCAATACACCTTCTTGATTTTGAAGTTCGCTAAGTAGTATCCTGAACTGTTCAAGCTCTTCTTTTTTCTCAACGAAATGAATTTCCGATTCCCGTTTGGCATTCATCTTTTCCTTTTTATTTGCTAACAATTCTTCAATTTGTACTTTCAGGGAGTCTATTTGATTTAGGTAGTAGGTTTCCAACCATTTTATTCCTCGATAATATTGGTTAAAGCCTTCCTCACGTCGACGATTGCGGTCATAGTACCGATCAAGTTCCATTTTCTTTTGCTTTAATTGCAATTTATTAAGACCTTGTTTACCTTCCGCTTCTTGCAAGCTTTGCTCCGTCTCCTTAACAAGCTCTTTACTTTCTTCCCAATTTTTCTGGATCCTATCGATTCCGTTCATCTCACTAAAAATTCGGAAACGTTCTTCTGGATGCATGATGGCAAATTGATTAACTTCCTTTTGGTACCAAATCAAATAAAAGGCATCGGGATCGACAGCATATTTATACAGCACTTGATTTTTATATTCCTTAAAATTCAAGTTGCCACCACTAGTAAATTTCGTGATACGCTCCCATTTGTCAATTTCGTCCCCCTCTTCTATATAAAACTCTCTTTTAATGGGATCACCGGGTTTTTGTTCAATTTCCAAGCGGAATTGTACATAAAGGGGTGCATCTACCTTCATTTTCCCGGCATTTTTAAAGAGAAGATCGATTTTTGCTCGCCATGTCTGATCTGACGGTAGATTATTAGACTTTAATCCTTCCACATCCACTTTACTTGAATAAAGAACCCCACCCATACAAAAGGTTACCGTTGATTTACCCGCTCCGTTAGGCCCGGAAATAAGAACATGATCATGCTCGCCAGACAAATCCAACACGGTCGGAATATAATCCCGAATCCCAGAAAATCTAAGCCTCCAAGGTATCATCCGGTACACCTCCATTCATGTTGTAGCGTTTGAAGAAACGGAGAACATCCTCCATATGGAGCTGATTCGATTGACTGAACTCGGCATATCTCCGTAGAAATGAATCGGAAAAAAGATGGGCACCAATCGTTGTTAGCTGATATGCCTCTTCATCCGAGTTGGTGTCATAGATTTCGATTGCACCTATTTTTTTCAAGGGATCTACATTCGCTTGAATTTTCCTTGTTACCTGCAGGGATTCATGACCAAAACTATTAATTAATTGTGAGAACAATGTATACTCATTTTGCAGCACTTCTTGATGATAAAAAATAAACATAAGAATGGCCAAGCTCTCCTTATTTAATACATTTCTAGCTTGTTTTGCAGGAACACGCATTAGTGATACTACTTGATTCTTTCGTTCATCATAAATTACCTTGAAATAACGGCTAACAGCTTGATTCACTCGCTTTAAAAAGGAAAAAAACGCCTCATCACCATTTACTCCAAGTAATTTTTCCACTTCTTTGCGGGAAAGCCCGAAATTCCCCATTCGGATCGTTGCAGAGGAGGAAAATAATATTTGCATAAATGTAAGCTCTTCTTCCTTCGTTAAAAATCCCTGAATCGACTGTAAAGCACTCAAAGGATTATCGTTAATATTTTCATTTTCTTCGTTTTCTAATTCCATAGCTTCCTTGTTCATCATCTTCCCACCTCCAATCTCTTTCTTCCATATTGCCTTGTAATTTTCGGTTTGCTTTTTCATCAATATCTGCCTTTTTATTTGCAACAAGTGCAGAAACTCCGATTAAACCGTTTAACACATCACTCCACTTGTCAGACCCAGCTTGAATAACTAACTCATCTAATCCCGCTTCTTCTACCTCGTCAAGGTATTTTTCAATATGCTCGGTATGGATCATTTGCTTAGTCATTTGCCATTTTGAATCACCCATTATTTCGTCTAACTTATCTTCCATTATTTCATCGGTTTCTCGAAAATCCTCCTCCACCTCTTCCTCAATTTCATCCGTAACAGGTTCATAATTCTCGATATAGTTTATACCTTCATCAATCGCGTTCGGAGATAAAGGGCTAGCGAATTTAACGGGTACCCAAAGTCCATCCAACTCTTCCTCCTCGTACTGACCTTGTTCCATAAAACTGAGGATTTGCAATGCATTTGGAATATCCGAACCAATTGGTGGATCAAATGATTGCACGATAAAGTTTCTCAGTAAATCCGGTTGTATCGTTTCAATGAAATCCGTCTCTTGTAAATGTGCGAACTTGAGAATTTTGTTAATGGTGCCTAGGCTAATCTTTGTTCCTTCACTTATAGCTGTCATGCCTCTCTGTTTAATAGAAGCAAAGACTAGTTCCTGATCAAATGTTTCAAATTTAGCCAGACGTTCGATCATTTTCGATTCTAATTCTTTCATCAATTGATGAATGACTTCTACTTGGGACAATGCATTTCGATCCGCTAAATACTCTAACTCCCTTTCAGTAAGCAGCAAAATAGCTTCCTCTACATTTTTAATCATGCTAGCCAATTTATTTCCACCGGAAATGCCCTTGTCATCATAGGCTTCACTAATTTCTGCATCCCTTTTTGCTTGAAACAAGGATCTGGCAACATCGTCATTCATATAATAAGCAAGCGAATCATTTGCCAATCGAATTAAAACATCCATCATTCTTTTTCCTAAATCGCGCATCTTAATTCGCTTTGCGGTCTTCGTTATCCAATTAAATTTCCCTAATACATAGGTTAAGTGTTTCATATATTCAATCGTCATTTCTTCGTCATAGCCATATGTGTGACGATACCGATAAAAGAGTGTGTCTTCGTTTTCAATTCGATCCGTCATACCAAGTGCTTCTTGATTAATAAGATTCAGTACACGTATAAAGCGCAGTACATTTTTTGGTGCCTGAAATGATTCCTTATCACTTAAATCATTTAAAACACCCGCTAATGCAGCCATGTCCCGCATCGTTTGGAGAAGTTCTGGCTTGTCCGCATCCATGTTAAAAATAGAAATTAAGGACTGATCCATTTTTTCCACCGTTCTACTCCCCCTATCTCCTGCTCCTGTTCCACTTTTTGAACTTGAATGGCTTTTTCATATCGTGATTGAAACTCCTCAACATTTAAAACGACTTCTAATGGTGGAACAACCCATTTCGTTATTGACCGATATTTTTGCACGGTTTCTCCTATATCTTTCGCAATGATGAGTCCAGCTTCATCAACATCCGTCCAAATAATCACCTGTTTTACATTTGAAACAAGCTGTTCAATCAATCGTCGGTGCGCCGATCTTAACTGGCCATCAATTCCTAATACGAGACTCTTTGAATCTAACAAAAAATTCTTATCATAAGCCATTCGTGTTAAAATTCCTCGGTTTTCAACTAACCACAAAACTTGCGCATCCGTTTGAAAATCTTCAGTAAAAACCGCTAAATCTGTTGTGGCATGAATTGGACCATAGTCATATGAAACACTTACACCCCGCATCGGTCCCGTAAAATAAATCGGGGTAATCGTACCTAAACTGCTTAGTCCGAGTAAATGCAGCGGATACTCAAGCAACTCTTCAGCACCTTCGATAAATTCCTTTTTATAGGAATCGAATTCCTTTGATCCCCCAATTTTCCGGTAATACCGTGCTCCAATCTGTTTCCAATCAAAATGATGTTCGACCATTGAAATTTGATAAAAAGCTGTTAGAAAGTGTAAAAATAACAGTTGCTTTTGAAACCTCCAAGTAGAACTATTGTGATTAATTTTCCCCTCAGTTACAACTTCATCTAATATATCTTTTAATCTATAGAGTTGTTCTTTCCGTGTAAGGTTAGGTAAAGAAGAGTTCTTTATTTTAATCCATTGTTCTTTCCATTCAGTGATGGATTGAGTCTTCTTTGTTTCATGTTCATCCTCTATTTGCTTTTTATACAGAAATAAAGAGAAACCCATTCGAAACTGTACGCTTTTCACCGTTCTCTCGTCTTTAGCCAAGCGATACTCTCGAATGATCCAACCGTTACGAATCCACTCATATGTTTCATTTGTGAGTTCGAATTGCTTCTTTGACTTTGGACTTGTAAAATCTTTTAGGAGAATACTTGGTGGGACATTTTGATTATTAATCCCCAGGGTAAACATCGCAACCGTCCTTCTAGTCCGGGCAGTCTTTTTTTCAACAGGAATATCGATAAGCCCATTATTTTCTCTAATATCTAGTAAATTAAGTTCTTCATTTTTTAATAATATATATTCATACAAATAATCTTTCCATACATTATTTATCAAACTTTGGTCCCCCTCTAGTACTTTTATTTTATCATAGAGCAAGGAGCAACTTTCGTTTACAGCTAATAACAAATTTTGTAAAAAGGCATTGTTCGTTTTTAGAAAATTTGAATGTAGGTTTCAAAAAATGCAAAAAACGGGAAAGCCAATTACTGCTTTCCCGTTTCCATTACATAATATAAATTAAAAATAGTCTCTTATTGTGGCCAACACTCTACTCATCTTCTTCACCCCAAAACATTTCTTCTTTCTCATTTATAATTTGTTCTTTAGGAGGCCTACTATCAAAATAATTATCAAATAACATATTGAGTAATTTTATCCGTGCCTTATTATCCATTTCTACAATTGCTTCCATAATCTCATCAGCAGTCATTTATAACCACCTCATTAAGTAATAAATTGATTTAAATTAATTATACAAAATCTTATCTTTTTAAAGAGTACTACTTGTTCTTGAAATATAGTTGGAACTTTAATTTTTACCTTCTCTTCTTCCGAACTCATCGGCATCATTCCTTGGTAAAAAAAATGACCCACATTGGTCCGCATTGTTAAGAGGCGTTGTGGGTTCTGTTAACTTTAAATTAACAATCGGCTTTCTGATTGTCAAGCGCCTTAAGGATAACAAGTACTTTCTTATCAACCTCTCTGATTTTATTTGTCGTGGTAACTTTAATTTATCAGAAGTAGTCCTTATTTTTATTCAAAAAATAATCAAAGCCGGTGAAATTTTACTCGTCGTAAAAATTCACCGGCTTTTTCATCTTAGTAGTGGGTTTTGTACTCTTTTTATTAGTATCGAAATTGGTCCATTTCTTCTTTGGTTAATTCTATTGGTTGTTTTCCAACAGCTTTACAATACTTGTGCATGTCTCGAATTCGAATTCTTGGAGGTTTGTCGCCTGGAAGTACGTATTTCCCACTAGGTATGAAATTGTCCATGTCATCTTCAAAGTTCGTATGGTGCACTGGATTTTCATACTCCTCTCTCGTCGCTTTATACCCCCTTTCGGTAGGCTTAACAACAAATGATTTCAATTCGGGCATATTGTAACACCTCCTACAAAATGTGACCTTAGTAATCCTTCTGATTTATCGGTGTCAAAGAAGTAAAAGGGTCTTCCTTCTTGATAACTTGCTAATGTTGCACCTAGCTTGTCTCTGTAATATTCTTCATTATAATTCTTTTTCGCGAACAAACCAACATATCCTTCAAATTCTAGGGTAAAACTATAATCCATTGCAAAACATAATAAATGATTCCCAGAATACGCATATTTTCGTTTAGGAAAATCCCGCTTGTTTTGGGGAGCTGATTCCATCAACTTTACATAAATCATTTGACTGTGGTGCCATTCCTGAATCGCAATTACTCCCTGTATCTCTACAGTATTCCCTTTGACAAATAAACCAAACACCAAGTTATTCTTGATTTTAAATTCCTTTTCCCAGTCGAACCAACCATTACGTTTGGTTAGTCCATACTTTTTCACATCACTTTTCTCCAATGCTTGAAAGCAAACATCTACATAATCCCCTGATTGGACATTTACTAGCATAAGATCTAATTCTCGCTTTCTATATTCTACTTATAATTATAGCATGCACATAGAATTCAGTGTGTGTAAAAAGGTAAAATGATGGGAAAGCGGACATTCAAAAAAACTTACCTAATTATGCCAATCGAGTTGATTCCCCCTTCACAAAATACCCCGCCACCGCCGGAAACCGCTCAAACTCCCTCCTCATCTCCCGGAACGAGATCACATCATTCCCTCTAGTAAGCTCAAAATCTAGCAAATATTCATGACAATTCAGTGGGTACTTATGAAATGATTTACGATAGAACTCTATAGCCTCTTCCTCACTACCGGCATAGATAAAGACAAAGTTCTTCTTGTCCATCTTCAAGGAATAGATGCCAATTTTACGAATCCCCAATACATTCTTTTGCACTAATTCTGCTATTTTTTCATGATTTGCTTGCTTCATGTCTATTTTGGATAGATCATCATCCAATGAAATTTTCTTCTCTGCTAATAAATGATATAGGGAATGAGCCAGTGTAGAATCTTCATAAAGCAAACTATACTCATACATCTCTCTCACCAACATATGATAACACCCCGATTTCAGAAATTTATCAGCCACCAAAATGCGGACTCTGTTCATATTTTTCCCCAATTGCCCCTGTATGCTCGTTGTAATTCACCTTGATTGTTCCAACAGGACCATTCCGGTTTTTCGAGATAATCATTTCAAGGGAATGATCTTCAGAATCCTTGTTATAATAGGCTTCGCGATATAGAAATAAAATGACATCGGCATCCTGTTCGACACTACCGGATTCACGAATATCAGACATCATCGGCCGTTTATTGGCTCTCGTTTCGACAGATCGATTGAGCTGTGCCAAACAAATGACAGGGCAGTCAAAATCCTTCGCCATCGTTTTGAGCGATTTAGATATTTCTGTTACCTGTAGATGGGGATTTCCCCCGTAAAATTCACTTGGGTGAATCAGTGTTAAGTAATCGATAAAAACGATTGGTTTCTTAGATGGGTATTCGTGCATGAGTTTTCTTGTTTTCGCTCTCATTTCAGCAACGGTTTGCCCTGCCCCATCAAAGATTTGCATATTGGTTTCATCAAGATCACCAATGACATCCGACCATTTCTGCTTTTGACTTTGACTAAGCATTCGTTTCGGATCCCGCATTTTGACACGGTTATATCCTCCGGTCGAAGCCATTAATCGCGAGGTGATGAGCTTTTCAGGCATTTCCAGGGAAAAGACGAGTGGCAGAAATCCTGCCCAACCCGCTATTTTTGCAAAATGAAGCATCACATCGGTTTTCCCCATTGATGGCCTTCCCGCTACAATTGTCACTTCCCCGCTCTGAAAGCCTCCGGTCACAAGATCAAGCTTTTTGATCCCCGATGTCACGCCTTTTGAATGATATTGATCTTCCCAAGGTGCTTCATAGATTCTCACTAATGCTTGGTGTAAAGAGGTGTGATCCTCCATCTTCGATTGGTTAATTTTATCCAATTCGGCAATGACTTTCGCTATCTCCCAATCATTCATCGCTGCCAGCGTTAAGATGTTTCTCTTTTCTCGTTCTTTCCACATGTCAAGAATAAGCTTCTCTGTTTCATTAAATTTCTCAAGATTTGCATACGATAAAATCTCTGAAAGATAAGACATTCCACCGTATGATTCGAGATTGGGTAAGGTCGTAAACGTAAGCAAATCAATATTTTTACCTGCCTGTTTTAACTGCATCATTCTTCTCATTAATTCTTCGTGCTGTTTGCTTTCCAAATGATCTGGTTGGATAATGGTATCGTGAAGTAAGTATTCTGCCTTCATCAAGCTTCCTAGAAACGTTTTTTCCACCACACTCATCCATCTTCACCTGCCGATAGGTCGAGTTCAAATTCCCTAGGAATTGCTCTTCCAGCAGGAATTGATTCGGTTAATGGTCTATATTGCTTTTGTTTCTCATCATACGAATCCACTTCTTCCACAGTTAGCAAAGCTTCATTTTCCCAGTTTTTCAGAATACCGATGATATAATTCAGCTTTCGCTTGTTATTGGCACATGCAATTTTCATGGCTTTTACAATCATGTCCTTCGGTTGTAAAAAACTTGAATCATCCAACCACGACAACAACTGCTCTTTTGCATTTACGTTCGTAAAACCAAATCCATTTGTATCCCAGAACTCTATAATTTCTTTCACATCATCATTACTCAGTGACGGATTCGCTATGTGTGTATTATTATCTATACTTGGATAGAGATCTTTTTGTTGTTTTTGTTTTTCTTTTTGTTTTTCTTTTTCTTTTTGCCCACGTGTCGTAAAACGAGTCGGCAACGTATCGTCAAATTCTTCACAGAATTCGTTTTCATCATCCTCTTTTTCTTCCATCTCCACGGGCATCTCTTTTTGTCGATAAAAAGCTTCATATAAGCTACGAATCTCTTCCTTATGTATGAATTCCGAAACATATTGTATTAGCGAGTAATCCTCAACCTCTTTCAGTTCGGAAACAATACAATCCATGACCGGTTTTCCACCTTTATGCAAGTTCTCTCTTCCCCAGTTCTTAATCGCTAGTTCCCTAGTTTTAGGATTATAACGAATCAATTGATGGTGCTTCTCGAAACGCTCCATTAACGAATGCACACTCTCAATCGAATAGCCCAAATCAAACGCCATTTCTTTCTTCGTTATTCGATAGATTCCAATTTGTGTTGTATGCGGATTCGTAAGCAGATAAAGGTAAAAATACTTATCCTCCGGAGTCATCTCTTCTAAAACAATCGGATTCTTCCAAAATTCTGTACGCACCATTCTATACTTTGCCATCTTCATCCCTGCCCTTTCTCTTAAAATTGCCTTCATAGTAGAAATATAAATTTGTGGAGAAAAAAGGCACCCTTCCTTCCAAAAACTTGTGAACATTTTGTCAACTATTCGAATTTAAGTAAAAAAATTAGCAATAATCAGCTTCACAAAGGCAAGAATGGTGTACCATTCACTCGCGACCCACAAAAAAAACACGGTAAACATTCGCTTAGCAATATTCCCCATAAAAAAAAGCCCATTTTCCCACTAAGGAATCCTCGGCTTTATTTCATTGAATAGTAGGTTTGCACATCCAACACTAAAAACCCGGTTACTCTCCGCATGAGAAGGGTAACCGGGTTTCTTACAATTTACATCTAATCATTTGTATAATTGAATGAAATTAAAGCACTGCAGATGCTTGACTAACGAATGAGATAAGCTGTTCGTGATCAACCGTATCCCCTTTATGGAGCTTCAATGTCTTTCTTTCCGGAGGTCCATCGAACATGCCTTCCGGAAGATCCAGAGTGTCGGCATTAAAAATGGTAAAGCTAACTGCTGCTTTAGATGTCGAGATTACAGCAGCGTACTTTCCGTTTTTTAAAAAATGTGGCTTTTTGTATTGAATGCGTTCATGTACATCTGGTATGGACTTATGGACAATCCCCCTCAGATTAGTAGCAAGGTCTTTCTGCCATGGTTCGTTTATTGCATCTATAAATTCTGTAACTTCCTGATTCATTTACACATACTCTCCTTTTCGTGCATAGTGAATTTTTTTGAAATTGAAATGGTTTACGGTTTGGTAATCATCCATGTCACACCGAATTTATCTATCACTTCTCCATAGTAGGCGCCCCACGGCTGCAAAGCAAAGGGATACTTGTTTTCTCCACCTTCCCCAAGCTTGGCAAATGCCTCTTTCGCTTCGGACTCGTTGTCATAGGTTAAAGCAAGACTGATACTACGGCTACTAGATACCGGTTCAAATGAATCGGAGATCATTAACATATTCCTTCCCGCTACCATCAAAGACAGATGCATAACTTTATCCTTTACCGCTTCAGGAGTTCCTGGTGCCTCACTGAATGTTTTAACTGATAGAATTTCCCCACCGAGTGATTCTACGTAAAAATTCGCCTGACTTCTTGCATCCTCCGACATGAGATAAGCGTTTAATTGTGCTCCCATTTTTTCAACAACCTTTCAAATTTAATTTATCCATCTATAAATACGACGACCAATCACTTGTGAAATCGACAAAGAAAAAAACTTTTATTAAATTTTTTTCAACATATGAAGATGATCTTGTAAAGAGGCTTCCATCGCCATAATTCCGGGGTCATGTATAGACTCTATTTCCTCTTTTAATCTTCGCAATTCTATCTCGTACTTACCTCTCACCTTTGGAACCGGCATTTTCAGCGCCCAGTTTAGCGCCTCGTCCTCCGTACTCACATTAATCAGCATATATTCCATGATAAGCCCTTGGTTTACTGGAAACGGGCCAGCCAATATCTCTGGTTTTCTACCTTTCTTTGGATATGTTATTCTTAATCCAGTTGAACTTGGCTGAAGCTCTTCATCGGCAAGAAATATACCTTTTTGAGCCAGTGACTTCTTATACGAAGTCATTGCTTCAAGATAATCCTTTCCGTCGGCTACTCCTGCCTCCGAGTACTCTGTGGCTTTGACAATCAATAAAAATCTCATTGCTTTTCCCTCCTCGTATTAGTTGGAAGGAATGGGGAGCAAAATAGACTGCTCAACTATTCCTTTACCAACACGACGAATAAGGAACGAGATAATCGACAAGGCTGGGAAAAAATTATGTAGATTTTCCTTTTTCACATTCCATCGCGCGATTTAATAGTAGGGATCGTTCACGTTCATTCTGGGTTAGTGATGCAGCACGTTCAAATTCTGCCCGAGCTTCATCATAGCGCCCTAGCTTAACAAGGAGATCCCCGCGAACACTTGGCAATAGATGATATTTCTTTAAGGATGGGTCAGCATTTAACACGTCGACAATCTGGATGCCAATGTCCGGACCAAATGCCATGGATATAGCAACTGCCCGATTTAACTCTACGATTGGGGAGGGCATGACAATCGAAAGCGCTTCGTAAAGAGCAGCAATTCGAGGCCAATCCGTATCCTCTGGAGTCAGTGCCTGAGCATGGCAGGCAGAAATTGCTGCCTGCAAAGAATATGGTCCAAGTGAACGCCCTGACTTCCTACTGCGCTCTAGTGCTGCCAATCCACGGCGAATCAATAATTGATCCCATTGTGCACGGTTTTGATCCATAAGAAGGATAGGTTCTCCTTTAGAATTAACTCGAGTTTTGAACCGAGAAAATTGAATTTCCATTAAAGCGACTAGCCCATGAACTTCTGGTTCATTCGGTGCGATCTCGGCAAGGACACGTCCCAATCTTAGTGCCTCTTGGCATAGCAAAGGACGGATCCAGTGTTCCCCGGAAGTTGCTGAATATCCTTCATTAAACATAAGGTAAATCACTTCAAGTACGGTCGACAGACGAACATGAAGTTCCTCTCCAAGAGGGACCTCAAAAGGAATCTCTTTTTCTTTAAGGGTTCTCTTAGCACGGACAATTCTCTGAGCAATGGTTGATTCCGCAACGAGAAATGAACGTGCAATTTCTTCTGTGGTAAGTCCGCATAACAGGCGCAGTGTCAATGCAACTCTGGCATCCTGTGATAATACTGGATGACAAGTCATAAAAATCAGACGAAGGAGATCGTCACCAATCTCCCCATCCAGAACATGATCTATGTCTTCCTCAGTATATAAATCTGCATTTTTAGCAATTTCCACATACTTTTGATCACGAATCTTCGTTCTTCGTAAAAGGTCAATCGCACGCCGTTTCGCCGTCGTCATCAGCCATGCGCCGGGATTGTCTGGTATCCCGGCATGCGGCCATTTTTCAAGAGCAACCACCAAGGCATCTTGAGCAAGATCCTCTGCAAGGCCAACATCCCGAACCATCCCGGTTAGCTTTGCAATGAGCTTTGGTGACTCTATTCGCCATATCGCTTCAATTGTTCGTTGTGTTTTGGGCAAACTCACGCCTTCTTTTGCTCCTCTACATGTTTGCGAAGTGCTGCTTCTTTTTCCAGAAATTCCGGATTATCTGTCAAATCTACCGCCTCGAATACCTGTCTAAGCTCAATTTCTCCTTGACCAAATCCATGCGGATCCGGCATCCGTAATGCCCATTCAATCGCTTCTTCTCTTGATTTAACTTCAATTAAGGTATATCCCGCAATGATTTCTTTCGCCTCCGTAAATGGACCGTCCATAATCTTTGGTTTACTCCCCGGTTCCGGATAGGAAATCCTTATTCCGCTTGAACTAGGTTGCAGTCCATCTGCTGCTAGTAAAACACCCGCTTTCACCAATTCTTCATTATACTTTTGCATCGCCTCAATAAGCTCCGGGCTAGGCATTTTTCCTTCTTCTGAGTCTGTAGTCGCTTTTACAATCATCATAAATCTCATAAGTAATAACCTCCAATTTTTTATGGTGAAGCTTCATTCCACTTCTATTTATACAACGAATACCTTTTTTGTTAAATCGACAACCGAAATTATTTTTTTGCATTTTTTTGCGAAAATCTTTGTCTCATTAGTGATTAGCCGAAAAAAATACTGTAAGCTCTGGTGATATCTTTTTAGTATCAAGCTTCTTCGTATGGCCAAGACCCTTTTTACTCAACAATTGTGCATTAGGGAGTACATTTGCCAAGTTTTTAGCACTATGACGTAGAGATGCAGGGCTTTCCGTCCCTTCTAATACCAACGTTGGCATCGTCACACTGCTCCACCACTCAGCGGACAGTTCCTTTCCTTCCATATAGCCATCCAACAATGCAGCATCATATGGAAGCGTATGTGCAACCGCCATAAGCTTAGACCACACCCCAGGCATGATGCGCATCATGCTTACAACAAATGAGGGTGCCCCCATAACCTTGGTCATAAAGTACTTAATGGCTTCGGCTCTGTTATCCTTGGAAATCAGTTCAGCAGTATACTTAGTAAAATCTTTCGGCGGCTGACGATCCTCCGCTTTTACCACGAAAGGAGGTTCGTGCAGAGCCAATTTCGTAATGTTTAACCCTTTCTTTGCAGCTAGCAGGGCTAGAAAAGCTCCCGAAGATAATCCCCAAACATATACCGAACCACCGGCATCATCAATCAAAGCCTGAAGATCTTCAATTTCCCGCTCAACATCATATGGCTGTGTATCACCGCTATCTCCCCGGCCGCGTCGGTCGTAGTTGTAAACCGTGAAATACTCGGACAACAGGGTAGCAAGCTCCACCTGCTGTGGAAATTTTCGATAGCTAAAGGCACCTGCTACAAGGATGAGAGCTGGCCCCCGGCCAACTTTGTCATAAGCGATTTTCGTTCCGTCTTTTGAAGTAACTGTAAACATAAAATTTCCCTCCTAATCGTTATACTTAGCTTTCAATATTTATGAATTATTTCCGTTTCTAATAAGACGACGAACGACTATAAACAAAATCGACACATCCGGATAAAAAAAATTTTTTTGCCAAAAAAATGGAGTTAACTGGATACTTAAAAATTCCATATCATCTTAATACTCTATGTATGTCGTATTTCCCTTTAAAAAGTGAAAGAACATTTTGTCCTTTTAATTTCACAATACAGATATCGGATTAAACGGCTATACTGCCGAATTGCTCCAAAACTCTTCAATTCCTGAACACGTTTGACAGAACACCATTTACAAATAATGTTCACACCTAACTAAATAAAAAAATGGCTGGTATAAGTCCAGTTTAATACCGAACTTACACCAGCCAATAAGCTGCAAATATACATACTAACTTTTTTGGGTCACACTATTCTCCGGTTCCCCAGCCCCATCAGAACCAATGGTATCAAGCATTGCACGTACTTCATCTGTTGTCTTTGTGCTCATTAATTGATTTCTTAATTCACTCGCCCCGCGAAACCCTTTGACATATATCTTAAAAAAGCGAAGAAGATGTTTGAAAGGACGCGGCTCAAATTCCTCTGAATATTTATCATGAAGGTCAAGCTGCAATCGTAAAAGATCAAGTAATTCCTCACTGCTATGTTCTTTCGGCTCTTTTTCAAAGGCAAATGGATTTGTAAAAATACCCCGGCCAATCATAACCCCATCCACACCATATTCTTGAACGAGTTTCAATCCAGTTTGACGGTCAGGTATATCACCATTGATCGTCAAAAGTGTATCCGGTGCCACCTCATCGCGAAGTTTCTTAATTTCCGGAATCAGCTCCCAATGGGCATCAACTTTGCTCATTTCCTTTCTTGTCCGCAAATGAATAGAAAGATTAGCGATATCTTGTTTCAATATATGTGTTAGCCAATCACGCCATTCGTCTATATTCGTGTAACCAAGCCTTGTTTTCACACTTACAGGTAATCCCCCTGCTTTAGCAGCTTGTACGATATCCGCGGCGACTTCAGGACGAAGGATCAGACCGCTTCCCTTCCCCTTAGCTGCCACATTATGCACAGGACAGCCCATATTGATGTCCACACCCCGAAATCCCATTTTCGCCACACCAATACTCGTTTCCCGAAAATATTCAGGCTGGTCTCCCCATATATGTGCCACCATTGGTTGTTCATCTTCTGTAAAAGTCAAACGCCCACGCACGCTCTGTTGCCCATCGGGATGACAATAACTCACCGTGTTTGTAAACTCTGTAAAAAACACATCCGGTCTAGCTGCTTTACTCACAACATGACGAAAAACAACATCCGTCACATCTTCCATTGGTGCAAGTATAAAAAATGGCCGTGGTAAATCACGCCAAAAATTGTCTGTCATTATCAATTCAAGTCCTTTCATAATGGGATCTCCGTTCAACTTTCGTCCCAAAATAAAAAAGCAAAAATGTTCCTGCTCCTTTTACACTTATACCATGTGTAAGCGTTTTTTATCAAACGATAGTAAATTTCGAACATTATAAACTTTACTATTAACAAGCGAAAAGTGCAAAGAAATTCGAGTAAGGGGAAGGATATATTTTGACTGGGAGTAATATCAGGATGCGTTATAATGATGAAAACATAATATTAGTGGCCACTGAACCATGAGAGCTAGGACGTACACGTACACGTACAGTATGATGCACACAGGGAAGTGCTCCGAAGGGAATATTTTTTAAAAAACAACTGTTGGATTTTTCTAATGTTATTACCATTTTGACCCTTTTTTAAGGTGATTACGATAAACTTACATTTTCTATAAGAGATTCTAACCTTGAAGGTTTACAAGTGACAAACATTAAAATAAAGAAACATATTTCGTCGGAAGAAAGCCACAAACAATGCCGAAAGTTCGAATAGTACCACATAGATAAAAGATGAATTTATTTTGTGATATTGATCGTTACCAGCACGAGAAGTTGTACAAGTTCAGTCGATTTTAAATCCAGTTTGATGAATAAGCGGAGAAACTTCCCTTAATTAAAAAATAGCATAGAAAATACCTTAAATAGCCGGAAGGATTCCGGCTATTTACTCGAAAAACGTGAAAATGGGTGATTTTGCTTTGCTTAATCGGAAAACTTCCGCTTATATATCCCGAACCGACCTCGATCCTACTGTCTAACCGGAAAATATCCGCTTACTTAATTATCTTTGGTTTCTCAAAAAGGACATCAATTACCTACTTACGGAAAAAAATTAATTATACTGCTTTTAACATTTGTCGAATGGATCCAAGATGATATGCTGAATGTGCCAAAGAAGATAACACTTCATTCGCCAGTTGTTCATTCCATTCAATCGTGTCAATCGATTCCAAAAGGGTGAAGTATTCATTTCGCAATCCATCTTGAATTCGTTTCCATTGCTGTTCATCAACTGAATGAATTTCCCAACTCTTTCCCCAATCCATTTCTGGTTGTTTCCCATTTTTTAAGATTCCATTCGTTCCCCACATATGATAGCGGATATGATCTGTTTGTGCAGCAAACGTTGTTCCATGAACTGACATGGAGGCTTGTTCGCAAGTCATTCCCTCAAGTACACCGAAAATTCCGGAATTCGGTTCCGAATTGGTGAACCAACTTCCTTTTACAGGAACTGGGGGTCCTTCGAATGTTTCTCGTACCATCGTTTTAATCGAGTTTATCAATCTTTCACACATGTTTAACCCCTCCAATAAATTTTTTATGCATGCACACAACCGCCAATTGAACGAACAACCTTTTGGCAGATTATCCTTTGCATCTTTCGAGAGAAATCAGCACATTGTTCTCTGATGTATTTAACCTTCTATAATTACTTTGATGGTTATATTATGTAATGGTTGATTCTAACTGTCAATACCTTTTATAATGGTTAAAAGAAAAATTAAAGTCCGACTGTAGATAAGACAAGGAGAAGTCATATGTCTGATATAAATAAAGATGTACACAAGCATGATTTACTTGGCGGCCGTTTGTGTTTGGATTTTGCCAATACAGTAAGTTGGCACGATAGCAGTGAGAAATCACAGGAGTGGCTGACGAGTTACGAGAATCTCGTAAACTGGAGTTTGCATGCCGATATTCTTAAGAAACAACAGGCGCTTTCACTACTAAAGAAGGCAGAAAATCGGCCTTCTGAGGCAAAAAAGGTTCTCCAACAAGCGGTTGAGTTAAGGGAATCGATTTACCATATTTTTAGTCTAGTATCAAACGATGATACTCCAAACGCTAAAGATCTTGCTATTTTGAATACTGCCATAGGCAATGCTTACGGAAAGATGCAAGTAGTGCCCGATGAGAATAAATTTTCATTGGAATTTTTGAATT
This sequence comes from Heyndrickxia vini, assembly GCF_016772275.1. Classification (NCBI taxonomy): domain Bacteria; kingdom Bacillati; phylum Bacillota; class Bacilli; order Caryophanales; family Bacillaceae; genus Heyndrickxia; species Heyndrickxia vini. Next base: position 3,159,871 of record NZ_CP065425.1, read on the forward strand.
GTGAAGAATTAGATGGGATGCTTCCACCGATTGTTCAATCTGCTATTGAAATCCTTACTTCTGAAAAAGAACTAAGTAGGGTGAAAAAGTGTGAAGGCTATCCGTGTGGTTGGCTGTTTTTTGATACAAGCCGCAATCGCAGCAGGCGTTGGTGTTCGATGGCAGACTGCGGGAATCGTGCAAAAGCAAAGCGTTTTTATCATAATAAAAATAATAACTCCTAATACGGAGTTATTTTTGTTTAAAATGGCACAACGCTTCCAACATTACACGGCATTTGACATCCTACAAACGTGTATTTTCCCGAGCAACAAAAAAGTCCTATTTGGCGTGTTGTTTTTTATACTTTTTCTATTCTAGGGGATATTATTTCTTACAAGGGTAGGAGCTTACAGACTGATCTAGAAAAAATTCAACGTATTATTTCAGATTTTTACAGACAAAGTGATGAAAACTCGGAGGACTTATATGACTAATGTGGACAAAGTGTTTCGACGTAAAGTCGCAAATGTGAGTATTTGGGGAACAACATATCTTCATCCAAGAAATCCCTATATCGTGGCATTATGGTCAACGACTTTTCCTGGTTATGGGCATCTATTATTACATAAGTATATACGTGGATTTTCTTTAATTATATGGGAAGTATTTATAAATCAAAGTTCACATCTAAACCTCGCAATGGTGTATTCATTTATGGGAGACATTGAAGCTGCGAAAGAAGTATTAAATATAAATTATGTCTATATGTATATTCCTCTTTACATCTTTGCTATTTGGGACAGTTACCGTACTACTGTGGAAATGAATAATCTTTATCTATTGGCTGAAAAAGAAAAACCCTCTGTTAATGCTCTAATTGTAAAACCATTTGAAGTGAATTATCTTGATAAAAGAAGTCCTTTAGTAGCGTTGCTTTGGTCAATGACGGTTCCTAGCGTTGGTCAATTATACCTTCACCAGATTATCTCTGCATTTTTTACTCTAGTGGTTACTGTTATTTTTGTTCATTACTCACACTTTATAGAAGGATTACATTATTTAATGCTTGGAGATATCATAAAGTCTACTGAGGTGCTTGATAAACAATGGCTGCTTTATATGCCTTCATTGTATTTCTTTAATATATTTGAGACCTACATGAATGCTGTAGAAAATAATAAATTATTTGAAGTGGAACAAAAAATGTTCCTGAAAAGAAAATACCAATCGAGTGATTTTAAAATTAAGGCAACCAAGGTGAGTTCAAATGCAAATTTACGCAACATTTGATTATTCAATACGTTTAGAATTAGCCATCACTAAATTAGAAAAAATGGGGATAAGCGAAATATTTGCCGTACCACTGAACAACGGCCCCGAAGATAGTGAAATTTTTGATTCCATTCATCGTTCAGATGGAAAATCATTATTGAGTAAAGGAATGATCCTAGCTGTATTTTTTTCCGTAATAGGGGCAAGCAGAGGCTTCAAACTTGATTGGGGCCCAATCTATTGGGGACTGATTGGAGCCGCCTTTGGATTTATTCTCGGCTTCTGCATTGATTTATACATAAATTTGAAAAAGACGAAAAAACGAAGAACTATAAAAGGAAAGACGTCGGAAATAATTATTATTGTAAATTGTAACGAATCTGAAGGGCGAGAAGTCGAGAAAATTCTTTGGGAGCAATTAGCTGTTGGAGTCGGCAAGGTTGACTAGTACTTGAAATAAAAAAGGCGATTACCCACAGTTGGGTAGCCGCTTCGAATCAATTTTTCAAGAAAACCCATTCTAGTTTACCATTCACTTTTTGATAGCCTTTTCTTAATGGGGATGTACAAATCGACTTTACATTTCCCCTCAGGGTCAAACGCTGGATTATTCAGATTAAATTCCAGGCTATATTTATGATCTGCCTCATACTCACTTTTAGGTAACCATTCCTCAAATACCTTATGATAAGTATTACCTAACTTATCGGGTGTATCGTAAAACTGATAGAAAGCATAAAGTCCACCAGATATTTTTTTAAACTGAATATCAGTATGTTTTTCTTTTTCAAAACCATCAGGTATGGTTACACATGCATCGTGACGGCAAGATTCTGCTTCCACAAGCGCGGGATTATCTAAAGATATTCCGATAAAGGATTGATTAGGCGGGAACAGCCCATTTTCTTCTGCCCATTGACCTAATTTTCCCCAATGGGGTTGGGGTTCAAAATAGCTACCGACATGCCTAATATACGCTACATCAAAGTCAGGAAGTTCTTTAATTAAGACATCCATTTTTTTACACTCCTAAGAAAAATTAAAATTAAATTGATAGAAAACCAACAACCCTTAACTTTTTAAAGTGTATTTACCTATTTAACAGTTACAAATCATCACTACATTTCCATCCGGGTCTTTTATGTTAAACCAAGCCGTATCACCAACCGTCTCGATTTCTCTCACAATTTCAATGCCTTTGTCTTTAATATATTGATAGGCGTCATCAATTTTTGGTGCGTAGAGATTAAAAATTGGGCTTAGACTTACATTATGCTTGAATTCAGGGTCAAACGTGTGGTCATCTAAAGTTAAAGACGTAGTACCTACCAATGGTATGTTATAAACAGGCGAAACAACGCGATCTAAATCGACATCTAACCCTAACAAATCGGAGTACCATTTTGCTGAAAGCATCAAATTTGTAACATGAACAAAAACACCATTCATTTGGTTTTTTACAGGCAATGTTTTTTCCATTCGAAAACCTCCTTTTTTTATCCTTTATGTATTTCTAGATTGTTGTTGGTAGTTCCTTCTATATAGCAACATTTTAATTTGTTAACGTGTTGGTTGGGGAGTTTTATTTACAAAACCACGGTTCTTTGGCCTTGGCTCTATAGTTATTCATTGATGATTTTCGTAGAGATATGAGAATTCATAGGCGGATAATTTCCGGCTAATGTATATAGAGGAAGCTTAAGTAGCAGGGATAAGCGGAGAAATTCCGGTTAGCTGCTCTGAATTGGCAAAAATTCAAAGATTTGCTTCATATAAGCGGAAAATTCCGCTTATATTTAAGGAAATATGGGTATTTCCCAACTTAAACGGAATCTTTCCGGTTATTTTTCAAACATAGTGAAATCAACTTAACAATGCCTAGGCCATAAAATGCATTATACAGTAGCTAACACTTTGAATATTCTTATACAACAACAAAAGCTCTGCGATCAATAAAAATAATTATGTACGTTTCTAAGGAAACAAATATCTCTATTAGAACACTCCCACCGCCCACTTTCTAAGTTCATAAATAGTCGTAAACTGCTCTTCACTTATCCAATATGGTCCGTCAATCGGGTCGTTGACATGCAAAAAACCTCCATATACACCATCCAGCAAGACCGCATGATTATTAGCGATGGCTGTACCCCAAGGATAGTCATGAAACTTCGGGGAACCAAATCCAATTGTGACATATACAACTACTGGATGATCTTCTATTATACATGTCTTCAAATGACTAATTGTAGCGCCTGAAATGTCGATAACTTTTCCATATTGTTTCCCCCATTGTTCAAGAGGTTCCGGGAATATTGCTTCAAATCTACCTTTATTAATTTTGTAAGGAGATCCCCCAAACCCGTCATATGGATTGTATTCAGGATCGATCGGCATTTGTTTGACAAACTCACCATAATTCATATCAACGGCGTATCCCTTGTATTGCAGCCCCATTAAAAGAGAAGCCGCTTCGCATCCATTTTCTACTTGCCATGCCATTTGATTAATATGCTTTGTAGCTAACAAATAATAATCTTTATGATTTTTCGGAATAACAAGATCGTTTCGCTCATGTAAAAGTAAACAGTGTCCTGTAGGCAAATATAACGTTTCACCAGTTGTTTCATACCACCATCGTTTATAAATATCTTGTTTCTTTTTCTTTACTTCATAAGAAATTCCTGGTGACAAATCAATCGGTCGTTCAAATTGATTGAGACCTTTACTATTAGGCTCCATCACATAGGCATACATAGAGCAATCAAATTCCTTTTCATTGCTCTTATAAAAAATACTACGCCCATCCATAATGAAAACATCTTCACTTTTTAAAAATAAACCTTCATCAGTCATATAAAATTCTTCGGATTGACGTGCATATATGGAGGTAATACTCACAGTTCCAAGGAAAGGAATGTTCCGTATTTCTCTCATACATCGGTCATAAACACTTGCACCGTAAATAGTGGTGACTTTTCCACATAATACATCACTAAAGGTTTCTTTAAGTTCAAACGATTCACGGCAAGCAATCGCAAATTGCTTCGGGATATAATACCCATCATTTGTCCACCACCAGTATTCACCAAAAACATCTACTACTGTCCCCTCGGTCTTTTTACGAGTGCCACGGGATACTATTTCTCCAAGGCTTCCATCGATCTTCTTTGATGTGATTTTTTCTTTTATAAGGATCATTGTTTCAAAAACCTCTATGACATGAAAAAACGGCTCACCCTCAAGATAGACATCATTTTTATTTACTGCCAGCCCACTATGAGTTACTAGGTATGGATCATTATCAAAACAAACTTCTTTAGTAAAGCGCCACATCGATTTGAATGTAAGAATTGGACCGGGAGTGTAATCGGACAAATACGATTGACTCCCCTCTTTTCTAGTAATAAATCCATTGCAATTGAGTATTTTACTCATATTCTCTCTCCTGTCTATGATTTATCCGGAATTTTTATTTTTTCAATTATACATCAAAAGAGGATTTAAATTGACAATAATAGAATAAAATGAAAGAGTATTTTTTATATTTAGACAACTATTATGTGAAGGAGGAGAAGTATGCAAAATCATCTCTTAAACAAAACAGCAAATGAGCAATCAAATAATGAAAGCCGATTCCAAAGAGAAATCGGAGTTTTTGGCGGAACTAATATTTTAATGGGCATCATGATTGGTTCAGGAATTTTCTATATTGGATCGTATGTAATGCAGCGGTCGGGTATGGGAATGGGCGCTGCATTATTAGCTTGGCTTATTGGGGGAATCGTCACACTTCTTGGCGCCTTGTGTTTTGCCGAATTAGGAGCCATGATCCCTAAAGCTGGGGGAATTTATGTTTATTTATCAAAAGCTTACTCTCCGGTTGTTGGATACATGTTCAGTTTTCAAAGTATGCTTATTGGAGGGCCCGGTTCGATTGCCGCTCTAGCCATTGCCCTTCCATCCGCTTTAGCATCCGTCGTAAGTTTAAGTGGAACAACCATTAAGCTAATAGCCATCATTGTCATCATCCTCTTTACTTTTATTAATTATATTGGCGTGAAATCCGGAAAAGTCGTCCAGAATCTATTCAATGTAGCTAAACTGCTGCCCATTATTCTCATTATTTTATTAGGTATTTTGGGAGGTTCCGAGCTTCCTAAACTAGCGTTAAATCCAACAAATGCAGGAATGCTCGATTGGGTAAAAATGTTGTCCTTTGCAGTCATTGCCTCATTATGGGCATATGAAGGCTGGACAAATCTTAATACGGTGGCAGAAGAAATCAAACAGCCGCAAGTCAATTTGCCTAAAGCTTTAATTTTTTCCGTAGGATTAACGATGGTTATTTACGTCCTGTTTAACTACGCGATTTATCGTGTTTTACCTGCCAACCAAATTACTGAATCAATAGAGAACAACCATCTTTATTTAGGAACCGATGTAGCAAATGTCTTTCTTGGTAATGCAGGCACTATATTAGTTGTCATCGCAATGATTCTCGCCATGACCGGTTCCATTAACGGAATGATTCTATCATTCTCGAGAACGTATTATGCTGTTGCCAGAGACAAATTTTTCTTTAAATCCTTTGCAAACCTGCATCCAAGATTTCATACACCCCATTACGGATTACTGCTGCAAATGGTCATATCCATTCTTTTAGTTTTAACCCGTAACTTAGACCAGCTAACGTCGCTCGTCGTTTTTGCAGGAGCTATTTTTAATGTGCTATCTATTATCGCCGTTCCTATATTACGTAAAAAAATGCCAAATGAAAAGCGTCCTTATAAAGTATGGGGATATCCAATCACGGTTATTATTGCGGTGGTGGCCTTTGCAGTCATCCTATTAAATAATCTCTTCGATGATCCGGTAACGTCCATATTGGGTCTGCTTATTCCATTAATAGGAGCTGGAGTCTATCTAATGTTTAAACGTACTATTCCTCGAGAGGAAAAGTAAATATGGGAGAAGGTGTACTTGTGACGATATCCGAAAAAGATAAGGAATTTATCAATATAAAGAAAATTGACGATAGTATCATAGTTGATCTTAAATACGCTACTGCAGACAACTTTACTAAACAGAAAATATACGACTTTTCCATCGCTGTCGCTAGAGTAGGAACCGCAAAAAAATTAGGCATCGCGGCAAACATTCTGAAGAAACAGGGGTTTCGCCTAATCGTATGGGATGCCTATCGACCTTCCTATGCTCAAAAGAAAATGTTCGAAATTTATCCAGATCCAATTTGGGTAGCTCCGCCAAATCCAAACCATAGCCATGAAAAAGGTGTTACCTTCGATTTAACTCTCGCCGATTTGGATGGGAAAGAAGTAGAAATGCAAAGCCAATTCGATGATTTCAGTAACGCCGCAAAAAGAAATGCGGTTCGTACCCCATTACAGGAGTACCATTATCACATTCTCGATAGCGCTATGACAAAAGCCGGCTTTAAAGGGTATGAAAATGAATGGTGGGACTATCAAGATACAGACGCTTCACTTTACGGACCTATGCAAGTCAATCCAAACGATTACAAGTAATGGAGGTTTATAAAAGATTATGGGATTAAAAAAGAGATACAATGACATTTGTAATTTACCTAGTGGGCAAAAAAATCTAATCACAGATGTGCCGGGTGTTTTGGTCGGACATGTGACCATCGATGATAGCAGCCAAAAGACTGGTGTTACAGCTATCTTGCCTCAACCCGACAACCTTTTTCAACAAAAGCTCGTCGCTGCTACACATGTGATTAACGGCTTCGGCAAGAGTGCCGGCTTGGTTCAAATTGATGAGCTTGGTACCCTGGAAAGCCCAATTATTTTAACAAACACATTTGCAGTAGGCACAGCGATAACCGCAAATATTAAGTATATGCTCAGCCATAACACCGATATTGGTAACTCAACAGGAACGATCAACTCCGTTGTCCTTGAATGCAATGACGGCGTGATTAACAATATACGTAATTTGGTGATAACAGAAGATCATGTCTCTGAGGCGATAAAAAAAGCAAGCGAAGACTTTGAAGAAGGTGCTGTTGGTGCTGGAAGAGGTATGAGCTGCTATGATTTAAAAGGAGGCATCGGTTCTGCTTCTCGAGTAATTTCTATAGATGGCAAAGACTATACAATCGGCGTCTTAGTATTAGCAAATCATGGTTTTCTTGATGTGTTGAATATTTATGGAACCCCAATTGGAAAAATGTTATCCGAAGATAAAGCAATAAAACCGATCGAAAAAGGGAGCATTATTACCATCATAGCGACCGATATTCCATTCGACAGCCGTCAACTCAAAAGATTAGCAAAACGTTCAAGTGTTGGGATTACTCGAAGTGGCTCATTCATCGGCAACGGAAGCGGTGAAATAACCGTTGCCTTCTCAACAGCAAACAGAGTCTCCCATTATGAAAACGAACAAATTGAACAAATCTTTCGTGTTAGTGAAAACCACATGGATGAATACTTTAGGGCCGTTGTCTCAGCTGTCGATGAGTCCGTTTTAAGTGTACTCGTTCATGCAGAAACAGTCATTGATCGTAATGGGACCCCTCATTTAAGTCTTCTTGATTCGATTAAGCAGTTTCAGGTGAAACATAATGATGAAGAGGTTGAGAAAATGTTGGAGAGGTTGGGGATTGGAATATAAATTTTTTTACTACAGCAGTAGTTCGAATTCCTATAGTAAACATAAAAAAGAGGACAACAAATCCCCCGATTTACATGCGAACAATGTGGGAACTCATCAATGAGAGGAATAAATTCTAGTATCAATATTTTGTAAAAAAGATTGGATAAAAGTTTAATTTTTCCTATTTATAAATACAAATTTCAAAACTTCACATTTTCGTATTTATTACAACTTTATAAATGCCTTCGACGATCAAAAGTAGGCAACATCCACAAGGAGGAATTGCCTACTTTTAAAATGAATTGCGAGATACATTAATGACTATTTTTTATTTTACCTTATCAAACCAGGAGGTAGCTGTTTCCTTCAAGACCTGATTCAATTCTTCAATATTTCTTATCCCGGTATCTTGTAGCCACTCCCTGCCTGCTTGTTCACCATTTTCAGCAAAAGGTGCGACGCCCTTCTTCCAAGTGGCCCGGCCGCATAATACTCCATTAAAGGTGGAACCGGATTCTTTAGCAAACTTCAATGTTTCTTGGAATAGTTTGGCACTTACGCCGGCACTTAAGAAAATAAATGGCAGCTCTGTTACTTCACTTTGTTGTCTAAAAAATGCAGCAGCTTCGTCTTTGCTATAGACCGTTTCACCTTCCGAGTATCCTTCGACAAAGTTCATATCAACAGGAACTTCTACTTTCAAAACGTCTACATTATACTGTGGCTTAGAAAACTCCTTCATTGCTTCAATCACTTTATGAGGTTTCACTTTGGCATACGCTTTACTTTTCACATCATCATTGTTGGCATCATATGTCACAATTTCTAAGAAAAACGGTATGTCTTCAGCGATACATTCGGAGCCTACACGTTCCATGTACACATGTTTATACTGATTAATTTTTTCATCTTCGTCTACATCATAATAGAGTAGAAATTTCACCGCATCTGCTCCTGCTTCTTTCAATCGTTTAACCGACCACTCAGGTAATAAATCGGGAAGACGCCCCACCGCAGTTGCATCATAGCCGGTTTTTTCATAAGCCACTAATAAACCGGAGTCTTTGTGGCGAACTTTTGCAGCTGGCAAACCATATTCAGGATCCAATAGAATGGAAGTCGCATATGGGGTCAATTCTTCAGATACTAATTCTTTAAACCGGATAATACTCTCGTCTCCTACATTAGCCGCCTTTCCGGCTGCAATCATCTTTTTCAATGATCCACGTTGGTCAATCGCTAATGCTCCAATTACACCCGTTTCATCAGATAATCTTTTTAAAGCCTCTAATTTATTCGTTGTTAGTTCTAACACTGTATGTCACCATAAATCGGCAAGAAATCCACTGTTTTCAAACTTAGTAGAATTGCCGACCCCTTCCCTTGATAAAAAATATACGCAACCTTCCACTCTATCAATCTATTATTTCCACTTTTACAGTATCAAACAATTGCTTAAATTTAGTGAAATTAATATATCCGGTTCCTGCTTCCATCGTATTCAGCATTCCTGTAGTCATCGCCGTTTTCAATAATGTTTCAACCGTCTGATCATGTTTCAGTGCAACGGCTAACCCAGCAACCGTGGCATCACCGGAGCCAACAGGATTAACAACATCTATTTGAGGGATCGTGACCCGATAATAATTATCAGCATGTTTGACAAAGGCGCCTTCACTTCCCATCGAGACGACAATCCATTCAATCCCAGTCAGTAATTCATGATTTACAGCCCGTTTCAAACTGTCTATATCTGCATCAACTTTCATCCCAAGCATATGAGACAATTCGGCTGTATTCGGTTTGATGGCAAATGGTTTTACCTGATGCAACAAAACTTGCCTTAATGGTTCTCCTGCCGAATCCACTACAACAGGAATATTCTTTTCCCGACTGATTTCTACCATTTTTTGATAAAAATTATTGGGCAATCCTTTCGGTAAACTGCCGGAAATGATTACAATTGTAACGCTAGTCAGGAGATTCGCGAATTTTTCTAAAAATGCCGCTCCTTCAGCATAAGATAAAGTCGGACCAGCCTCCAAAATCTCTGTTTGCATCCCATCATGAAGAACTGCGATACAATTTCTTGATTCCTGATTGATTTTCAAGAAGTTATTTTGAATATTGCATTTAGTTAATTCTTGAATGATGTAATCGCCAATCGTTCCGCCCAGTACCCCTGTAGCGAGGACCTCTTCTTCCATTTGCGCAACCACCCGGGCGACATTTAAGCCTTTTCCCCCGGCCGTTTTTCTGACCATTTCTACCCGATTGACATCATCTAACTCGAATCCATCAATAGGATAAAAAATATCAACGGATGGATTCATGGTGACAGTTAGTATCATGGCACTCCCTCTTTCTTATACCGGCAAACTTTATTAAGATAAGTTCAATTAAATCAAACGTATTCGTGGATGGTAACGCCTTTAACAACCCGGTTCACCATTCCAGTCGGAGATGGGGTATCCGGTTTATTTCCTACTTTTACGGATGTGAGCAGTGAGACCGTTTGCCCGATCATGACAAATGGTAGTGCCAAGTATGCATCCGGTACACATTGTGCATCGCTATCAAATAAGAAGGTATTTCCATCATAGTTCGTTTCACCTTCCACAGATATCGCATATATTCCATTTGCGATGTCATCCTGCTGCAATTCATTTAAAATATCCAAATCATATTGACGTGTATACGGATTATTGGAAACAAACACAAATACCAACGATTTTTCATTAACAAATGATTTTGGACCGTGTCTAAAAGCGAGTGAGGAATCAAAAGCAGTCACAATTTTACCAGCGGTTAATTCCAATACTTTTAACTGCGCTTCTCTTGAGAGTCCCTCTAAACTACCTGAACCAAGGTAAATAATACGATCAAAATCAGCAGAAATAATTTTTTGAATAAAATCCTCTCTGCTTATGACACTTTCGCCCATTTGGCGAATTGTTTTAACAATCGACAATTTTTCTTCAACTGACAAAGGATCAAAAACGAGCAATGCAGTTAGTGTCATACATGAATAGCTACCGGTCATGGCAAATCCTTGATCATTCGATTTTTCAGGCATCAATAACAGCAAATTATTCGTATCGTCTTGCGCTCGTTTTGCTAATTCTCCATTTTTTGCACAGGTAATTGTTATTTGATAGAAGTCCTTTACTAGCTGTTCCGCTAATTCAACAGCTGCAACACTTTCCGGGCTATTTCCGCTTCTAGCAAAAGAAACTAACAAGGTTGGGAAATCTGCTTTTAAAAATTGATAGGGGTTCGATACTAAAGTGGTTGTCGGAATACTTAAAAACTCCCACTTTTGTTCATCCACTTTTCCTTTTAAGTATGGCAGAACGGTTTCGCCTACATAGGCAGATGTTCCTGCACCAGTAAATATGACGCGAACCCGATCGTGTCTTTCTGATAGTTTTTGTAGAAATGCTTCGATATCACTACGTTTATCCTTATACAATGCATACGTTTCAGCCCATAAATCAGGCTGCTGTTTAATCTCCGCAGTTGTAATCGAAGCACCTAATGGTACTAATTTTTCTTGATTTAATGAAAACATTTCCTGCACCTCTCTTTTAATTACTTTCAAATACTCTTAGTCCAGCACCAACGACACCGTTATTTTGCTTTAATGTGCTAATGCTCATATGCTCTAAAATATGCTGTTGCTCAGGGAGTTGATAGATGTTTAGTTTTTTCTTGATCAACTTTAGTAGAAAAGGATTGTTTACAATGACACTGCCGCCAAAAACGATTTTGTGCGGATCCAATAAGCTGGAAATCGAATAGAGGCCTTGCGCTAAATAGTCGGTCACTTCATTAATGATCGAATGATATTCCGGCAGCCCATTTGTATAGCCTGCAAATACATCTTTCGTAACTATTTGTTCTGCTTGCAATTCCCGTGCAGCAAATTGTTGGATAGCCGGTCCAGCTGCTACTTTTTCCAAAGGCTTATTGGTTCCTTTAGAAAGGACAGGAATTAAACCTAGCTCCCCAGCAAATCCTGCTCCCCTGAAAAACGAACCTTTATGAATAATAGAACAGGAGATTCCCGTACTTATAGTTACGTAGACAAAGGTCTCATCACTTTTCCCCTGTACTGCTTTCCATTCGGCAAAAGCCGCCATGTAGACATCATTGTCGATTGAGATTCGTTCAGTACCAAATCGCTCTCGTAAACGGTCCATAATGGGAAATTGTGCCCAAGGCAAATTATTTTGAAAAACAGCAATGCCTTTCGCACGATCCACTTTACCTGGTACTCCTACCCCGATACCTTTGATGTCATCGATAGAAATTGCTGAGTTTTCAAGGACTTGTTCCACCGCCTCGACGACTCGACCAAACATCTTTTCACGGTCTGAAGGATCACTTTTTACTTCTGTACGCTTAAGTAATTCTCCCGATTCCGTAATGATTGCCGCGGCAATCTTTGTCCCCCCAATATCAATGCCGATTGCTTTTTTCATTTTCCTGTCCCCCTACTGTAAAATTTTGCTTTTATGCGACAATGGGTTGTTGGTATGAGTGAATCAGAAGAAAAACTCATAGACAAGATGCTATGAGTGCATTAACTTAGTAATTCTATTATATCAACCTAACTTGTAGGGTCAACCCAACAAATATTTTTTTCAGGAACAGTTCCTATTTATTTACCACCTGTTACTGCAATACCTTCAATAAATTGCTTTTGCAAGATCATAAATAAAATCAGCATTGGCAGTATAGCTAAAAAGGAGCCAGCCATAAGTATTGGATAGTTAGTTAAAAATTGACCTTGGAGTGATGACAATCCAACCGAAAGTGTCATCGATTCCGGAGAACTATTCACAATCATCGGCCACATCAATTCATTCCAGCTCCAAAGCGTGGTGAAAATCCCTAACGCAATTAGACCAGGCTTTGCTAGCGGTAGCATAATTCTCCAATAAATTTGAAAATGGTTGCAGCCATCCAGTCGTGCCGCCTCTTCTAATTCCTTTGGTAGCCCCATAAAGAATTGTCGTAACAGGAAAGTACCGAATGCACTAAAAATACCCGGGACTATCACTGCTTGTAAAGTATTCAGCCAGCCAAGCTTTACCATAATCATATATTGCGGCAATAAAAACACTTGCCCTGGTACCATTAAAACTGCTAGTGCTAACATAAATAGAATATTCCTGCCTAGAAATTCAATCCGAGCAAAGGCATAGGCTGCTAACGAACACAGGAACAACTGACCGGCTGTCCGTAAAACAGTAATAATAATGGTATTAAACATAAATTTGAAAAAAGGCAGCAGTCCAAAAACCTCTTTGTAGTTCTCCCATTGGAAATCCTTTGGAATAATAACAGGCGGAACCTGGATTGACTCCGCATAGGTTTTTAACGAGGTCAGGATCATCCATAAAAAAGGAACCACCATTGCCACCGATCCTATAATAAGGATGAAATGGATCAGGAATGTCTTACTTGTCACAAGCTTTCTTGCTCTTTCCAATGGTTCTCCCTCCTTTAATCATAATGAACCCACTTTTTCTGTAAAACCATTTGAATCGCAGTAATAATCAGGATAACAATTAACAAAAGAACTGCAATGGCAGCAGCATATCCCTTATCGTTTAATACAAAGGCATGCTGATAGAATAAATAAACGATTGACTGCGTATTTTCCAGCGCTGTACTTCCTTTTCCAATCATCATGAAAATCAAGTCAAACACTTGGAATGCACCGATGAGAGACATGATCGACACAAAGAAAATAACCGGAGATAGCAGTGGCAGTGTAATTTTAAAGAACACCTTGATTGGGCCAGCCCCATCAATTTCCGCTGCTTCATAATACATTTTTGGAATCCCTTGCAGTCCTGAGAGGAAGATGACCATGTTATAGCCGATTCCGCTCCAAATGGCTACTACAATAATTGAAAAAAGGGCGATTTTCGGATCGCTTACCCACTGCGGTCCCTTGATTCCAATTAAGGATAATAAATAGTTTAGTAGTCCATAATCAGAATTAAAAAGCCATTTCCAAACCATTGCGATGGCTGCCGGCATCGTAATCACAGGCAAAAAGTATAACGTACGATAAACCGATTTCCCTTTTATTTTCTGGTTCAAGAGAACAGCTACAAGAATGGATAAGAATATTCCTATTGGGACAGTAAAAATAATATAAATCCCTGTATTCTTAAACGATTTTAAAAGGTTGGAATCCTCAAGCATCCGCTTATAATTATCTAGCCCTGACCATTCGTATTGCCCAAATGCGCCCCATTCGGTAAAACTATAGTAAAAGGTCTGAATGATCGGCCATAAGTAAAAAATAAACAATCCTAACATGGTAGGTGCAATCATCAAATATGCCCAAAGATAATCGGAACGTTTCCTTGTCTTTGTTAAGTTGGGTACCTTTAATTTTTTTGGTGCTTTCACTTCCGCCTGTAGAGGAGTTTCTTTCATGGCATTCGCTCCCTTTAAGGAATTTGAAGAGAAGAAATACATCCTCTCTTCATTTTTTAGAATTGTCCAGCTCCAACGCCCAGCGGGTATAGACTAGACAATTGCACTTTTCTTTACTTTTTAGATAGAGCCTCATTTACTTTTTGCGTTAATTCTTTTACAGCATCTTCTACACTTACTTCCTCGCTCCAAGCCTTTTTCAGAATATCTATTTCATATTGCCAAATTTCCCCTGTGTTTTTCACACTTGGAAGTGGAACAGAATATTCTGCACCATCAATGAATGCTTGAAGATTTAAATTTGGAACTGCTTTTTTCCAAGCATCTTGTGTACCGTTAAATGCCGGGATGACTGTTCCTGTTTTCGCATAAACCTCTGCAGCCTCTTTAGAGCCTAAGAACTGAACAAACTTCCATGCAGCATCTTGATGTTTCGTATTAGCTGCAATCACATTGGATAACCCGTGAATCGCTACCGCGCGTTTTTTCCCCTTTGGCACAACAGCAACATCTAAATCAGGATTTTTCTTATATTCTGGAACCATCCAAGGACCATCGAACATCATTGCTACTTTTCCTGAAGAGAATAACTCGGATGCAGCTGTTTCTGTCATTTGCGCTTGGGTTGGTGACAAGCCTTCTTTAATGAAGCTAATATTGTATTTAAGCGCCTCAATCGCTTCAGGCTGATCGAATCCAGCGGACTTGCCATCCTCAGAAATAATATGGCCGCCATTTTGCCAAATGAAATCATAATATCCGCCTTGGTTGCCCATCATTGCAGCATAGCCCCAGATACCTTTATCTTTGTTTGTCAGCTGTTTCGCTACTTCTTTTAACTTATTCCAGTCCCAAGTGTCGTCAGGATACGGGACACCTGCCTCATCAAAGATTTTTTTGTTGTACCATAATCCTGTTGTATCATAGTCTTTTGGTATCCCATAAACTTTTCCATCGACAGTATAAAGATCGATTAGCGATTTCGGATAATTATCTAAGCTATAGATATCTTTTTTCGCCATATCACTTAATGGAAGGATCACTTTTCCTTCTGCATATTGGACAACGTGAGCACCATTCATCCAAAGAACGTCAGGCAAAGCACCACCCGTTGCAGCTGTTTCAAGCTTTTGGAAGTATTGACCATAAGGAGTAATCTCTTTTTTCACCTTAATGTTTGGATATTTCTCGTTAAATAATTTGATTATCTCATCAATGGCAGGGACTTGCTTCTTATCCCAAAAACCATAGGTAATTTCGACTTTTCCATCCTTTGCATCACTTGAGGCTTTATTACCACTGCACCCAGCAAGCCCCACTAATCCTAGAACTACGGTTAAAAGCATTATTAGCCATTTTTTCATCACATTGCCCTTCCTTCATCTAAAGTTTAGTAGATTCCTTTGTAAATCATTTTTAAATTTTTAGGGTTGATAAAAAAATTGTCTTACACCATTGAAATGTTTCAGATAACGTGATCACCCTCAACGATAATGTTTTCTTGGAATTACTTCCTCATAAGCTTTGTTCTTAACATTTGACATTATTATTACAACACCCCGAAACTTGGTGTGAACAACCTTCTCTTAAGCATTTAGATTTTCTAGCAAAATATGATAATAGTCATCGATATTCATCGATTGACCCTCGTTTAACCTTGATTCCTCAGCGGCAAATGCCATGAGGTGGCTTCTTACGGAAGCTGATGTAGAGGAAACACTTTCACCTTGATTACCAAATTGAATTTCTCGGAGAAATGTCCTCATGATTCCATTGTCTCCGCCGCCATGTCCGCCAACAGGGTTGTCAAATTTTATGATAGTTTCTTGCTTGGTAAGGAAATCAAAAATGGAAATACTATTTTCCTCCATGTTCCCGCGGATTTCTCCTTTTGTTCCCATAATTTGCACGATCCGCGTTTGTTCCCTTGTAAAACCACACATGCTGAATGTTGCGGTTGCTCCGTCTTCGAATTCCATGTTGACCACCTGATGGTCGACGACATTATTATCTGAACGGTAGACGCATTTTCCATATGGTGTTTCCTGCAACGCCTTGATGATACCCTCATTTGTATAGTCTTCGGTGAACTTCTTGGCCCAGCCTTTTCCCTCACCAAGATAATACCTGCCCGAATGGAATGGGCACTCTAATTCCGCAGGACATCCATCTAAACAGCGCTTCGGTGCACCGGCAGGAGCATTTTCTTCTTTAAAATGCATTAGTGAACCATAAGAACTAATGCGCTTACATTGTTTGCCGATAACAAACGAAATAATATCCATATCATGACAAGATTTCTGTAGGATCATCGGACTCGACATCTCTTTATTATTCCAGTTACCACGGACAAAACTGTGGGACATATGCATCACTTCTACATTTTCATTTAACTGCAGCGATACAACCTCGCCAATTTCCCCTTTGGCAATCACCTTTTGAATGGTAGACCAAAAGTCGGTATACCTTAGTACATGTCCGATTGTCAGCTGACGATTATATTTTTTTGCCGCCTGTTCCATCGCAATACACTCTAGCGGATCAGGGGACATTGGTTTTTCGAGTAATACATGATAGCCAAGCTCCAAAGCTCTCATCGTTGGTTTAAAATGATTACGGTCAAGTGTACAAATAATCGCAATGTCAGCAATCTTTTTGTCGAGATTTAATACATCTTCCCATGCCTCGTAACAATACTCAGCTGCAATATTGTGTGTTTGTTGTAATTTCGTTCTTCTTTCGTTAATTGGCTCTGCCACTCCGACAATTTCTAATTCATTCGGATAGGCTAAGGCATATGGCGCATATGCCCGTGCTCCTCTGTCACCCGCACCGATAAGAAGCGCTGTCATTTTTTTCATGTGAATTTCTCCTCTCATCCATTCCATTTATTTTTCTTGGATTGTTTTCCTGAAACTATCCAAACGTTTTCCAACAGCTGTTTAAAAAAGAACCGGTTAGGTTCGTTTTATATTTGATGATTCACGAAGTACTAATTCAAATGGCAAAATAAGCTTGATGGGAAGCTTGATTTTCTCCTCTACCATTTCCATCATCGTTTTCGCTGCCATTTTTCCCATTTCGTATTTAGGGATTTCCACTGTAGAAAGCGGTGGTGATGAATATTTCCCCATTTCAATATTGTCCACTCCAAAGAAGGCAATGTCTTCCGGAATACGAAGATTATTTTCAATCACAGCTCTCATCGCAGCAATGGCCATCAAGTCACTGGCACAAACCATTGCTGTTGGCAAATGGGCTCGGTCTCTTTTTATGAGCCGACTCATTTCTTCGTAGCTATTTTCCATTTTCCACTTCGTATTGATGACCCAATCTGGCCGGATAGCTAGTCCCGCTTCTTCCATAGCAGATTGGTACCCTTTAAACCGATATTCAGCATGCAAATCTTCAAAGCTTTCATTTAGCCCACCGCCAATAAACCCGATCTCCCGATGTCCTTGACTAATTAAATGCTGAACCACCGTTTTAATAGCAGCCTCGCGGTTGTAATCAATGACAGCGATATTCTTATCTGTATAGAAAAAGTCTAGTCCAACCACCGGGATGGTTTGCTGTATGTATTCAATTAGGCTGTCATCAATCCTGTCAATCAGCAGAAGTCCTTCAATCCCTAATTCATGAATTGCTTTAAGCAGCAGCGTCTCGTTTTCAAGTTCATCCTTGGTAATACTGATTAGGGTATAATCATTAGCTGTTAATGTGTCGTGAATACCTGAATAAATATTTACAAAGTAAGGGTTCGTTTCTACCTGTTTTGGATTGGCAACCCAGCCAATTTTCATTGTTCTTGTTTTATTCTTTGTTAGTTTGTTGGTAACTAAATTTCGAGCATGCTGATTGGGGATATACCCTAATTCCTTAACAGCCTCCCAAATTTTCGTTTTTGTTTCCGGGTTCACATTTCTTGTTTGATCATTTTGAATAACTCGCGAAACAGTTGAAATTGACACGCCTACATATTCCGCAATATCCTTTAATCTTGCCACTAATAAACCACCTCTTATTTAAATACTTTCATTAATAGGATAACAAATTTATATCCAATTTCGAAAATATCTTTTTTGATTTTGATAGTGACTTATAAGAGATGTTTTATTTATCACCCTTACCTGAAAATTTTAATAATTAAAATATACATCTTCACTCGTCAACCTGTCAACCCATCAACTTAAATTAAAATCTCATTAACCAACGAGTTTAGACTATTTACGTTACCCTCTACCGGATCCGAAATCTGCTGTTGAATCATAAATATGTTCGTAAATAAGGTTCAATCAACAGTGGCTCTAAAAGAAGTTATTAAAACAGGTTAATGGTATTGGGTGAATTTTAATAAAAACTCATAGACACAATGCTATGAGTGATTCAATCGTTATGTTAATTCTGTGTAAAAGCGGCAGCGATCGCCTCGTACAATGGAGATACAAAATTCAACAATTACTCCATTAGTATCATAGGCTGTTCGCTCAAGTAATAGTGCTGGACGGCCATTTTCCGTTTGAAGGTATTCACTTTCTTCCGGCCGAATGAGGACCGGTTCAAATGCCTCCTTTGCTCTAGTTACTATGATATTAAATTCCTGTGCGAATAAATCATATAATGATATTTCACCAACTTTTTTAAGCTTCTCCATATCCGAAACCACATTTTTCGGAATAAAAGACGATTCCAAAATATACGGCTCATCATTTGCACAACGAAGGCGTTTCATTTCAATAACATCCTCGTCTTCTCCAAGCTGTAACGCTTCCCGGACTTTTGCAGTCGGTTTTACTTCTTCTAGTTTCAGAATGATATCCTTAGGATTTAATCCTTTTTCTTTTAATACTTTGCTAAAGCTATAAAACCCCATCAATGACTGCTGAAATTTTGGTTTTGCGACAAATGTTCCTTTTCCTTGGATCCGGTAAAGGATTCCTTCCTGAACAAGCTCCTCAATTGCCTTTTTAGCCGTATTGCGACTTACACCGAATTGGTCCATCAATTGATTTTCCGATGGAATTTTATCACCAGGTGTCCAATACCTCTTTTCAATAGACTCCTTTAGCCTTTCCATTAATTGGTGATAAAGTGGAATCAAACTATCATGCTGCAGTGGTTCCATAAATTTACCTCCCTCCAATCATACTTATATTCTTTTAAAAATTATATCATCGTACCTTATGTCAAACCAGTAATTGATGTTAGGATTGTTTTGTAGACACAAAAACTTATATCTACCTTCAAAAAATTTTAATAATAAAAATGCATTGTTTGTTTTAAAAACTTACAATGCAATCTGAAATTGTTTTTCAACTGAATCGGGAAAATACCCTTCTATATCTATTCCTACTTGGCCCGAAGAAACGATTAATTCCGCTTCACTCGGCACAATCGTTAGGTGTGTGTATTCTCCCATTGGCAAAGCAATATACCTTAAGGGTTTTTTCTAATTACTTTCGATTTGTACTCTTCATTATTAACAATCGCTAATATTTGATGATTCTCCCACCTTCCATTAATCTTGACATTTTCAATTGCTATTCCTTCCTTATGAAACCCTGCTTTTTCCAGCACCTTGATGGAAGGTATATTATGAGGCATAACTCCAGCTTCAATTCGATGTAACTTTAATTTATTAAATCCATAGTCTACAGCTAATTTGACGGCCTTTGTCATGTATCCCTTCCCATTATGTTTACGGTCTAAGTAATACCCAATCCAACAACTCTGATAGTTACCTCTTGCAACCTCAGATAGTGTTACATTTCCAATCAATTGCTTGCTGTCTGTAAGAAATATCCCAAAAGCATAACCTGAGTCCTGCTCTGCTAGTAAAACCCAATTTTTAATTCGCTCAACTTGCCCATCAAGTGTATAAAACTTTTCATCTTTTAGTGGTCCATAGAGTTGGAAAAAATCTCTATTTTCAACCTCTAACTTAAGCAAATCCTCCCCATCCGATAATTCCAATTGCCTAATAAATATCTCTTGCTTTTTCTCCATGATCTTTCCTCCCACTGAAAATAAAAAAACCACAGGAAAATCCCTGTGGTTTAACATGTTTTATTAATCCCCACAGGAAACGACCTGTGGTTTTTATCCCACTACTTTAATT
Organism: Heyndrickxia vini; assembly: GCF_016772275.1. Lineage (NCBI taxonomy): Bacteria > Bacillati > Bacillota > Bacilli > Caryophanales > Bacillaceae > Heyndrickxia > Heyndrickxia vini. The sequence continues at coordinate 3,180,344 of NZ_CP065425.1, forward strand.
AGAGATTCTAATCAAAGGATTTAAGTCGTTATTTCTGAAATTAGACAGACTTCTCCCATGATTAGCGAACATGAAAAAAACGGCAGTTGAGTACCCCACACCTTTAGATAAAGAATTCAATGATCTTTTTTTCATTATGGTACCCCTCCTTAGTCTTATTCAAGGAAAACTATAACACTACATTCAAATATTTTCAATCTTTCATCACTTTAATTTTCTTCCTCGTTTAGGTCATTATTTTAGATATGTTTATGGATCGTCTCTTCTTCGATTTTCTCTAAAGAAACGGTAATTATTTTATATCTCTTATAAAAAGTAACCTGCCAGTTTAAGTTCGCTCCTTCACAATCACATCTGTACTTTAACATAAATATCCAAATTTTCAAGTGAATCAATCCGTCGGAGGATTCAACGGAGTTTAAATAAAGGTGAAGCAATGAATGCTTTGTCACGGGCCATTTTCTTCGGGAAGCATGGAGAATTGAGGAAACGTGTTTTGCAGGATCAGTTGCAGCGTGCAAATGCTTTAAATATCCTCATAAATGCTATTAGCGTTTGGAATACGGTTTATCTAGTCAGGGCTACATATCTACTTCGGAATAAATTAAAGCAAATCTGAAATAAATTTATTTATATCTCCTTTTAATACAACGCCGTGACCTGTACATAGATAACCGTTATGATAACCCTTAACATTATGATAGACTTTGAGGCTAATATAACGAACGCTTTAACAACTCAGCTAAAACATATAGGAGTACCTAGTTAGTTAGCTGGAATACCTGCAAGAGCATTGGTAACGTTATTGTTATAATAATTAATGAAGTGGTGATATTCAGTGAAAATTCTTTTAAAAATATTGATAGTCATAACAGGGATCTATGTAATTGCTAATATTCTTTTTGATTTTAATTTCAATCCCGAAATACATTTTATAACAAAAATAATTCAAGCTTTATTTTTCCTGTTTCTATTAATCTATGTTGTTATTATGTCCAAATCACATAATAAATAAATTATTATATTATTGTCAAAACGTAACAGGACGAAATTTAACCGTATATGATTAAATTTCGCCCTGCTTTGATTGATTTCCTTAGATATTAAACACATTTTGAAAATTCGACTGTTAAAATAAGAATAAGCTAGACCCGATTGTCGTTAAACGAAGATTAACTTTTAGTGCAAAATCGGATTGCGTTAGCAAACTGTTAACAGATATGAGCTGAAACAATTATTAAAATACTATATAAAATTAACAAATTGAAATATTTATTTCTTCATTAACTTCAATTTTCTTGGGATCGACATTTGAATAATATTTTGGACGATATCCTACTAGGTGAAGTTTAGTAATTACATCGTTATCCAATGTAAGTGAAAGAGTTTCAATTTTTTCAATTGTACCAGTTAAAATAAGAGATCCCACAATCATAACTCTTATTTTCTCAGGCGTGTATCTTTGGCTAGCTAAGCTCGAAATTATATTTGGTATCACTTGGATTTTTGCATTTGTAGGATGACTAATCATTGATTCCACTAAAGAGTCTCCATAACCAGATGGTATAACCTTTTCACCGAATAGTATGCGTCTAATACGCAACATTGCTATCTCATCAGGAGTCAGTGTTTTACCCATTCCTCCACCGATTGACATTTCAGAAAAGATAGAACTATTACCTTCTCCTTTTCCCTTTAGGTTTATGACAATGTATGTTCCTTCTCTAGTAGATCTGATGTCAATATTTTCAACCGATACAATATCTGCCTCATCTCTTATCGCAAAAGGATATGTCTCTTTTTCTCTCATGTTTTTTAAAGCTTGTTCAATTTTAGGATCTGGATTAATTAGTGTTAATTGATATTCGCCTTTATTTTTGCTATGAAACTCATCATAATCGGTTATAATTGTGCCTAGCCAAAAACTTAATCCGGAAGAGTTTACCTGTCGATGATTTGCGAATTTTGTTATTGAAGTAAATTCACTTCTATTTGTTGTTCTTTTTAACAACAACGGCTCTCCATTTAGAGTACTTTTTATTACAGGACTCTGATCTCCAAATTCCTCATTTAAACTTTTGCTAACATATGAATAAAGATTATATACATCTATGTCTCCATCTCTATTAGCGGCTTCTCCTTCCAAACCTCTAATTAAATAGTCTGTAAACGCACCATGACCTGCTCGATCCCAAGCATATTGATTGGCAGAACAGGCAGCAATTAGTACCTTTCCTGATCCTTTGACTTCCAATCCTCGATGCAATTCCTGTTGAATACTTCGCGTAATCGCTCCGCTATGGCATGTATCAAAGAATGATAAAACTGTTTTAGCAATTGTCTGATCAATCAAATCTCTTACTTCGGACATTTTTATCATGGTAATACCAGGGGAATAGATATCTCCATCGAATGGAACAAAATAACCTTCATTATTTATAAATGCACCATGACCCGCCCAAAAAAGAAATAATACATCCGTATCAGCTGCACCTTCAAAGAATAGTTTTAGAGCAGGAAGTAAAATATTTCTTCTTGAGATAGAACCTTGGAAAACTTGGACATCTTGTTCCTTAAAAAAGGAAGGAGACTCTAAAAGAAGACGCTTTATTTCTAAAGCATCATTTACTGTATTTGGGAGACCACTTGCACTGTTATACTGATCCACAGCTATAATTAAAGCTTTATAAACCATTTTCTTACCACCCAACATTCCAGATAATATTTTTGAATAACCTTCTGTAAATCCCTAGAAGTTTCAATAATTGCATAAAAATTTCCTTTAAAATAATTGTTTGAAGTATTAGATAACCATTCGAATTTGTTCATTAGAATCATTAAGAAAAAATTCATTTCATTAAAAGAGCAGTTTCTTAAAAGAAATGATAATAGCCTGTTTTTAGTTACTCTTTTTCATTACATATTTTACCATAAACCTTCTAGAAAATCGGGGTAATTTAACACCGGCAAAAATAACAATAAAAAATGGTACGGATATTTAATCCTATCCTTTGATAAAGAAACATACCACTGAAACATTTTTCATAGTATTTAATTAGGAAATCTTTTAATTTCTTCATTATCTTTTCATAGCCCATATAATCTGAAATTCTCTCTGTTAATACAATTGTGCTACCGTCAAAATATAGAAAAGCATCTTCGTTGGCTAAATACATTTTGTCTTCAGTGGCCTTTAAAAGATCAAATTCTTAACCCCATCCAAACTCAAAAACTAACTATTCACCACACCATAAACCTCATCCATCATATCTTCCATAATCACAGTTTTAAATTCATCATTCTCCAGTATCTTCATAAAGAACTCCTGATTGCTACTCATGCGGTCAATAACGAAGTCCATAAAGGATTTTTCAAAGGCAAATTTAAAATTTTCTTTTGTGTTGTTTTTTGCTTTTTGGCGAATGTCTTCATCATTTAACATGTCTTCTTTTACTTGCTCACGAGAAAGCAAATCTGTTTCTGTGAATTGCGTGCCAAATCGCTCATTTAACTTCTCTAAAATACTCGATAATCGTACTTTTTCATCTTCAGGTGCACCACCAGCTCCGTGTTTCTGTGGATCGAGTTCTACACCACCCATTTTCTCAAGCTCAATGCTACCTTCGAATACTTTTTGATTGCGGTAGTATTCAAGTGCTACATCATCCGCCAAGTAAACATCCTTATCTCCTCGATCACGTGGCAATTTACGTAACAAGTACGTCAGGTAAATATATTGCTTGTGTAGATCTAAATCGATAAATGTTACAACTTGCAGTACAAAGCCATACGTACGTGTAAATTTCGTAGCCACTTGTTTAAATGCGAATTGTTCTTCTCCCGAAAGCTTTTTAAAACGCTCCACTCCTTTATCGAGAACCGCATTTAACTCAGTTTGAGCCTTCGTAGACTTCTTCACACCACCCGTTACTTCAAGCTTATTTACCTTTTGCACCTCATCTTCAGTAAATACCTGATATGGCTCTAGCTCAGCTTGCATATCATAAAGGATATTCGGATCAGAAATCTCTGATAGACTTGTAGATTCATAATAAGGCTGGAAAGACGCTTTTATGTCTTCTGGATCATTTACAAAATCCAAAACAAATGTATCGTCTTTTCCAGGGCATGTACGATTTAAACGAGATAGCGTTTGCACCGCCTTAATACCGCTTAATGGCTTGTCTACATACATTGTGTGCAATAATGGTTCATCAAATCCAGTTTGATATTTCTCTGCTACAAGTAACACTTTGTATTCATCAGAGTTAAATTTTTCAGGCAACTCTTTTTCAGAGAACTGATTCATTTCTGGCTCGGTATAATTAATCTCGCCATCTTTCACTGTACCTGAAAAAGCAACTACTGTTTTTAAATCATCGTACCCCATTTCATTAATATACTTATCGAAAGCCATTTTGTAACGTACTGCGTGTAAACGGCTTGCTGTTACAACCATTGCCTTTGCACGACCGCCAATTTTGCGCTGTACGAAATTGCGATAATGCTCGATAATAATTTCTGTTTTTTGTGCGATGCTATGTGGATGAAGTGACACGTATTGTGCGAGCTTTTTCGTAGCTTGTTTTTTTGATACCTCTGGATCATCGTCAACTGTCTTTGCAATTTTCCAGAACGTTTTATAGGTCGTATAATTTTCAAGTACATCTAAAATAAAACCTTCTTCAATTGCTTGTCGCATTGTGTATTGATGGAATGCAGCAGGCTTACCATCTATGCCAATCGTACCGAATTTCTCTAATGTCTTCGGCTTTGGTGTCGCCGTAAAAGCAAAGAACGATACGTTATCTTGCTTACCACTTTTCATGATTGCTTCAACGATTTTTTCATCCACATCATCTAAATTTTCTTCCGCAATACGGTCTTCTTCATAAGCTGCTTCTAACGTTTTATCCGATAACACATTCGTTAATGCAGTTGAAGCTTTACCACCTTGGGATGAGTGCGCCTCATCAATAATGACCGCATACTTTTTACGCTCTAAGCCCGCTACTTTTTCTAAAATGAACGGGAACTTTTGAAGTGTCGTAATAATAATACGAGTCTCATTATTAATGGCACGTGCTAATTGCTCTGAATCTTTATCAATCGGCTCTACCATTCCTGCTTTATGCTCCAGCTGATACACCGCATCTTGCAATTGCTTATCTAACACTCGACGATCAGTAATTACGATTACACTACTAAAAATTGATTCATTGTCCTCGTTATGTAGTTTCGCTAAACGGTGTGCAAGCCATGAAATCGAGTTCGTCTTACCCGATCCCGCAGAGTGCTGAATTAAATAATTATGACCGACAAGTTTTTGTGCAACATCTGCTTCTAACTTTCGTACAACATCTAACTGATGGAAACGGGGGAAAATAAGCATTTGACGCTCACCAATTGTTTCACCGTTTGAATCTTTAATGTCGTCTTTCTTAATAAAGATGAAGCGGTATAAAATGTCGAGCAAGCTATCTGGGGCTAAAATTTCTTCCCATAAATAATGCGTACGATAATTGTCACCGTAAGTTAACGGATTACCTTTCCCACCATTATTGCCTTTGTTAAAAGGTAGGAAGTAGGTTTTATCTTTATCAAGCTTTGTTGTCATAAATACTTCATCTGGGTCAACTGCAAAATAAACTGCAACACGCTCATTAAACTTGAACAGCTGCTCTCGTGGATCACGGTCCGTCTTTAATTGCTTCATCGCATGTTCAACTGTTTGATTTGTTAATGGATTTTTCAGTTCCATCACAACAAGCGGCAAACCGTTTAAAAATAGCACCATATCTAAGCTATTGTTATGCTTATCACTGTAGTACACTTGACGAGCGACGTTAAAGCGGTTTTTACCATACTGCTCATTTAATGTTTTATTCATATCCGTTGGTGGCTTATTGTACGCAAGCTGTAATGTCACACCACGGTCTTTAATCCCTTTACGTAAACATTCAACCAAGCCTCGTTTATGCAGCTGGTCTTTAATACGTTTCAATACTTCTTCTTTATAAGAAGGACCATACGATTTCTCTAACGTACGCATACGTTTTTCCTGCGTATCCTCTAAAAAAGCAAATAACTCCTCTACGTCGATTGCATGTTGTTTGAAAGAAGCACTCGCCTCTCCTTCAAGCACACGCTTTTTATAACCATTCGCAATTAATGATATTTCAATATTTGTTTCAAAACCTTTTTCTGAAGTATCCACTGCCATTTGCAACTCACCTCACTTTTTCAAGTTCCATATCTCGTACATCGATTTTACCTGTTACTGCTTCGTAGATAAGGGATTGGCGGTATTCTTTTAGTTTTTTGATTTGCTTAATTATGTTTTTTACTAAATTATCTATCTCAAGCAAGCGTTTATCAATATAAATTTCTATCGCCTTTTGTTCATCTAGAGTAGGTAATAAACATTCTAAGTTTCCTATTTCAGATGCATTAATTGCAGGGTAACTTACACCTGTAGATCTGCTCACAATCTCATCAACATAGATAGTAGATTTAAATAAGTAAGATAAATATTTTTCTCTAACTGCTTTTCTTGCTGTTAATACAGCAAAACCTGTTGAGCATACTAAATTTTCATCTTCACTTTCAATAGTAGCAATTGCTTTTAAATATGTTCTAACAGTTGATACAATTGTATCGCCCTTTTTCACTTTTCTTCTGGCACGACTAGGGGCATCCGAAAATCGATATTTGTCAAGAGTGGACAATTCCCCTTTTGAATTAACACTCCCAATATCAATGTATTGCATTTCATATGATGAATCTGTATTTTCAGCTAATGTATTTTTGTTAATATCAGTTTGATATTTAATTTTGCTAATCTCCCAATGCTCTGGAATCTTACCAATCCACTCAACACCTGAATCTTTCATTTTCACATTCGGATTTAAACCTTTTGTAACAGCTTCTGTGATGATTGATTGGCGGTGTAGTTCTAAAAGCTTTATCATCTTTTCTTTTTTATTAATTAATTGATTAGTTTCTTCAAATTTCTTATCAATAAAAGTTACTATTTTATTTTGCAGTTCTACGGGTGGTACAGCTATTCTGATATCTCGAATAATGCCTTGACTAATATTCGGCTGTCCTCCACCTTGAGAAAGATTAATAATTTCTGCACGATGTCCCATTAACCAATAAAAAATAAATTTAGTAATAACTTCTCTAGGTTTTGATAACACACAACATGCTTGATTAGTAGTTGTTTCATATTTAGTTATACCTAGTTTACCAATGGTTGCCCCATACATAGCCATAACTAAAGAATCTTTAGGAAAAACAGTTAAGGCTGAAATTTCATCTAATGCTTGTTGAGATACGTATTTAGATGTTTTTTCTATATAACTATCTGTTAAATCACCTGTATTTAACCAAGCCATATCTGGAGAGTTATAATACATTTCATTTGATGCTGAAGGTGTAGTACCACTACCTATTACATCGAATAGCCATGATATTTTTTTCTTTGGCCATAGCTTATTACTCATCCCATCACCTTCTTCAACTGCTTTTGAATCTCTGCTTCTAACGCACGAATCTCATTCATAATTTCTGCTGAACTACGTAATGCTGTGTATTTGTAGAAATGGCGCGTGAATGGAATTTCGTAGCCGATTTTTGTTTTTGATTCATCAATCCATGCATCTGGAACATGTGGTAATACTTCACGTGCAAAGTAATCATGAATGTTTTCTTTTAACGGTACGTTTTCTGTATCACGTAAGTCTGTATCTGGCTCGATGTCTGTTTTATTTTTCATACATACGTCAGCTGTTTCATCTTTTTCAGATAGACCAGCTAATATCGCTTTTAATATAGGTGCACCAACCGAAATGCCCGCTTCTTTCAATGCATCTTTTACTACTTTCGTGAACTCGTCACGATTTTTATATACTTTGTCATTTTCTAAAGTGCGTAAAACATATAAAATTTGCGACTGTAGCTTCTTACCTTCTTCAATTTCAAAGTGCCCTGCATCGCCTTTTTTCTTCGATTTTGCTAAGTTTGCAAAACCTTTTTCCTCTGCAACACGAGCAAGACGCTCTTCATTTACTTGGAAGTTTAAGCGTAATGGACGTTCGACTGTAATTTTTGCGTAGCCGAAGTCCTTATTATCAAAGATCTTCACGTACTCATTTGGCTGTGCATCACCGTATAAACGAACAATCTCATTAATTTGCTCTTCTGTAATTTCGTTACGCTTACTACCCATCGACTTCTTCATTTTTTTCGAGAAATCTACGGCATTGACTAAACGTACTTTCCCTTTGTGAAGTGGTGCTTTATTATTCGTTAGAATCCAAATGTACGTTGCAATACCTGTGTTGTAGAAAAGGTCGTTCGGCAGTGCCACGATGCCTTCTACTAAGTCGTTTTCAAGCACATACTTACGAATATCACTTTCACCAGAACCTGCATCACCTGTAAATAACGGCGAACCATTCATAATGATGGCTAAACGAGAGCCTTGTGGATTTTCTGCAGTGACAGGCTTCATTTTTGAGAGTAAGTGCATTAAAAATAGTAGCTGTCCATCACTCGTTCTTGGTGTTCCCGGACCAAATCGACCTTTAAAACCTTGTTTCTCATGTTCTTCTTTAATTGGCTTCTCATACGCTTTCCAGTCCACGCCGTATGGCGGATTTGAAATTAAGTAATCGAATTTATCACGCGGGAATTGGTCGTTTGATAACGTATTCCCTAACCGAATGTTACGTGCGTCTTCCCCCTTAATCAGCAAGTCCGCTTTACAAATCGCATATGATTCTGGGTTAATTTCTTGACCGAAGAACTCTAAGTGTGCTGTTGGATTTTGACTTAGTAAATAGTCTTGTGCTACAGAACCCATACCACCTGTACCGGCTGCACAGTCATACAATGTTTGCGTTAAACCCGGCTTCTTTAAAATGCTTACATCGTCATGTAAGAATAATAAATGCGTCATTAGGCGAATTACCTCACGTGGTGTGTAGTGATCCCCTGCTTCTGCATGTTCATTGAAACGACGGATTAATTCTTCAAATATATAGCCCATCTCAATGTTTGACACTGTTTCTGGATGTAAATCGATCTCACTAAAGCGTTTAATTGTTAAATATAACAAATTATTTTGATCGAGCTTATCAATTTGGCGGTCAAAGTCGAAGTGATCCATAATATCACGAGCCACTTTTGAGAAACCATTTATATAGTCTCGTAAGTTATCAGCAATGTTATCTGAATCTGTTAATAGCTTTTTGAAATCATATTTACTTGTGTTGTGGAAGTTTTGCTTTGACACACGATTTAAAATCGGTTCACGAGCATCTTCTTTCATTGAAGCAAACTGCTCTGCCTTTGCTAATACTTCCTCTTTTGTGCTCTCTAATACACAGTCAAAACGACGTAATACTGCTAATGGTAAAACGATTTTACCGTAGTCTTCTGGTTTATATGGTCCACGTAAAATCTCTGCGATTGACCAAATGAAGCTTACTTTGTCTTGGAAGTTAATCATCTTATGTACCTCATTTAATAAATTTTTTCGAATCTACTTTTCATGTAGCTAGATTGAGATAATTTGAGTAATTTTTAAAATGCTTATCGCTTTGTAATAGCTAATCTCATTTTATCGCTAAAATCACTTAGTGACACCCTATTTACTATTCGTCAAAATAGCTCATAATACCTACTATTATAAATGTTCGAACATCAAAAAGTAATAGTATATACAAACAATTACTCCAATTGTACAGGCCATGTCTTGACTTAATATTAGTAATTGTTTACGTACATTTTAATTTAGAAATAGATGATTATAAGCATATAAATAGGGCGGGTTTTAATAGATATAGAGCAATGAATTTGTTTTATTTAGGTCATGGTCTATACTTACATTTTCTAATCCATTTGGCCTTTTAACCAACAAAAAAAAACCGTATGCTCTAGAAAAGTTGTTTATTTAATTAAAGTACCCTATAGTTTAAGATCATTCCTGCACATTCTTTAAAGTATATTAATCTTTTCCTAACCCCAATGTTTTTTTAATAATTGTACCTTTTCAAGTGACACTAGTATAATACAATTTATATTAGCGGATTTTGGAGTTCTGTTGAAGTGAGGTAAATTCAAATTGAATCGAAAAATTATTAATTTAGCTGTTGGAAAACCGAAGGAATACAATTGGAATAATAAAATAGGGTTTTCTGGAATAGGGAAATCGGCTGTAAAATCCTTTAAAGTAGAAAAATCTATCATTGTTGGTGATGATGTTGCAAATCACAAATTTCACGGGGGATCAGACCGTGTAGTATGTTTCTATCCATTCGAGCATTACTCTTATTGGGAAGAAGTATTTCAAAAAAAGCTTATTCTACCTGCTTTTGGGGAAAATATTACTGCAACAGGTATGACGGAAGAACAGGTTTGTATTGGTGACATATATAAAATAGGGGATACTATTCTTCAAATAACACAAGGGAGGGTACCTTGTGTAACTATCTCCAATTATAACGAGGAAAAACAACTTTTAAAGAAAGTGATTGAAACGACTCTAACTGGTTACTTTTTTCGGGTATTGGAAGAGGGAACTATTAAGTTCGATTCGGAAATAACTCTTTTGGAAAAACACTCAAAAGAAATATCCGTTTCTTTTGCTACTCAAATTCTTTTTCACCAAAAACAGGATAAAGCATCAATTGAAAAGATATTGGCAGTTGATGCCCTTGCAGAGGACTGGAGGAATAGATTTTTAAAATTGTTATGATTCTCTGCTGTGTAGAAAACTGTGGATGACGCTAAACCTAGACCAAAAAGCTAGTTTTTTTATGTATATCTTATTGAACTAAAATAGGACTGCCGAAACAGTCAATGTTATTTTACATTTTTATCCATTTTTTACGGTCTTTAAGCAGTTTAATGTCAATTAACTAAATTTCTTTAAGATGCCGTTCACGATGCAGGAAATTTAAAAATGCTCTAATTGCTCTTAAACGTGTGTCCATTGTTACTGTTTGCAATCCCTTCTCATTCATATAGAGAATGACATTTCGCTTTATCGCTTTATATGCTCTTTAGAAATAGTGTCTAGTGAGGGGGTAATTTCCTGTTCTCTTAGGATTTTAAAGAAAACAGATAATTCATTTCTATAATATTGGATTGTTTGAGGCTTAGATTTCTGATTTGACAATCATCAACAAATAAAGAAAGAGCAGTTTTGAAATCAATTTCCTTTACGCTTTTTGGACTGTTAATGATTGATACTCCTCAATAGATAATTCTTTTGTATGCCTTGCCATTTTTAAATTCCTCCTTGTTTAATGACAGGTACGCTCACGATTTTATGTACACAATAATTTTCAAAGAATCGTATTTGAGATAAATAAAAAACGTTCCTTACATAGAGTAAGAAACGTTGATTTCACTACATTGGCAAGCAGTGCTATGATACCGGTGGTCGGGGTCGAACCGACACTCCCGAAGGAACACGATTTTGAGTCGTGCGCGTCTGCCAATTCCGCCACACCGGCATATTATGGAGGCGGCAACCGGATTCGAACCGGTGGTAAAGGTTTTGCAGACCTCTGCCTTACCACTTGGCTATGCCGCCATTGTTGGAGCGGAAGACGGGATTCGAACCCGCGACCCCCACCTTGGCAAGGTGGTGTTCTACCACTGAACTACTTCCGCAAACTGGGCTAGCTGGATTCGAACCAACGAGTGACGGAGTCAAAGTCCGTTGCCTTACCACTTGGCTATAGCCCAATAATAGTATATGTTGTAAATATTTATTTGTTCATAAATGGGGCGGCTGATGGGAATCGAACCCACGAATGTCGGAACCACAATCCGATGCGTTAACCACTTCGCCACAACCGCCATGGCAGGGGCAGTAGGAATCGAACCCACACTGAAGGTTTTGGAGACCTTAGTTCTACCTTTAAACTATGCCCCTATTCTAATGGTGGAGGGGGACGGATTCGAACCGCCGAACCCGAAGGAGCGGATTTACAGTCCGCCGCGTTTAGCCACTTCGCTACCCCTCCATCTCATTACAATAAGTAATGAATGGTGCCGGCCAGAGGACTTGAACCCCCAACCTACTGATTACAAGTCAGTTGCTCTACCAATTGAGCTAGGCCGGCTTAATATTATTATAAATGGTGGCTCGGGACGGAATCGAACCGCCGACACATGGATTTTCAGTCCATTGCTCTACCGACTGAGCTACCGAGCCACATATGTATTTTATAAAAATGGCGGTCCGGACGGGACTCGAACCCGCGACCTCCTGCGTGACAGGCAGGCATTCTAACCAGCTGAACTACCGGACCATTTTATTTTCAAATCAATTGCGGAGGCAGGATTTGAACCTGCGACCTTCGGGTTATGAGCCCGACGAGCTACCAGACTGCTCCACCCCGCGGTAATGTTAATATAAAGATTTATTATCGCACTTTGCATATTCGACTGTCCCGATTTCAGTAAGCTTATTCAAGATGTTGCTCAATCGGTACAACTCGCAGATTATTCGATGAAGTAACGCTCGTTGCTCCACCCCGCGATAATAATATGGTGGAGGATGACGGGATCGAACCGCCGACCCCCTGCTTGTAAGGCAGGTGCTCTCCCAGCTGAGCTAATCCTCCATTATGTAATTTACAATTTATTAAATGGTGACCCGTACGGGATTCGAACCCGTGTTACCGCCGTGAAAGGGCGGTGTCTTAACCGCTTGACCAACGGGCCACAGTTTAAATGGCGGAGAGCAAGGGATTTGAACCCTTGAGACAGCGTTAACCGTCTACACGATTTCCAATCGTGCTCCTTCGGCCACTCGGACAGCTCTCCTAATGGCTCCGCAGGTAGGATTCGAACCTACGACCGATCGGTTAACAGCCGATAGCTCTACCACTGAGCTACTGCGGAATATTACAAGCTTGGCGACGTCCTACTCTTGCAGGGGGAGAGCCCCCAACTACCATCGGCGCTGAGAAGCTTAACTTCCGTGTTCGGGATGGGAACGGGTGTGACCTTCTCGCTTTAGCCACCAAACCTTATGGACATATATTATTATATATGTTTTTTAAAATTTTTCAAGGATTAATTTAAAATTATTCCTTCAAAACTAGATAGATGAGAAACACTTCATAATAACTTCAAATCAAATTAGGATAAGTCTTCGACCGATTAGTATTCGTCAGCTCCATGTGTCGCCACACTTCCACCTCGAACCTATCAACCTGATCATCTTTCAGGGGTCTTATTTAGATAAACTAAGGGAAATCTCATCTTGAGGGGGGCTTCATGCTTAGATGCTTTCAGCACTTATCCCTTCCGCACATAGCTACCCAGCGATGCCTTTGGCAAGACAACTGGTACACCAGCGGTGCGTCCATCCCGGTCCTCTCGTACTAAGGACAGCTCCTCTCAAATTTCCTACGCCCACGACGGATAGGGACCGAACTGTCTCACGACGTTCTGAACCCAGCTCGCGTACCGCTTTAATGGGCGAACAGCCCAACCCTTGGGACCGACTACAGCCCCAGGATGCGATGAGCCGACATCGAGGTGCCAAACCTCCCCGTCGATGTGGACTCTTGGGGGAGATAAGCCTGTTATCCCCGGGGTAGCTTTTATCCGTTGAGCGATGGCCCTTCCATGCGGAACCACCGGATCACTAAGCCCGACTTTCGTCCCTGCTCGACTTGTAGGTCTCGCAGTCAAGCTCCCTTGTGCCTTTACACTCTGCGAATGATTTCCAACCATTCTGAGGGAACCTTTGGGCGCCTCCGTTACCTTTTAGGAGGCGACCGCCCCAGTCAAACTGCCCGCCTGACACTGTCTCCCACCCCGATCAGGGGTGCGGGTTAGAATTTCAATACAGCCAGGGTAGTATCCCACCGACGCCTCCACCGAAGCTGGCGCTCCGGCTTCAAAGGCTCCTACCTATCCTGTACAAGCTGTACCAAAATTCAATATCAGGCTGCAGTAAAGCTCCACGGGGTCTTTCCGTCCTGTCGCGGGTAACCTGCATCTTCACAGGTACTATAATTTCACCGAGTCTCTCGTTGAGACAGTGCCCAGATCGTTGCGCCTTTCGTGCGGGTCAGAACTTACCTGACAAGGAATTTCGCTACCTTAGGACCGTTATAGTTACGGTACCGCCGTTTACTGGGGCTTCAATTCAAAGCTTCGCTTGCGCTAACCTCTCCTCTTAACCTTCCAGCACCGGGCAGGCGTCAGCCCCTATACTTCGCCTTGCGGCTTCGCAGAGACCTGTGTTTTTGCTAAACAGTCGCCTGGTATATTCACTGCGGCTCTCTCGGGCTTGCACCTAACAGAGCACCCCTTCTCCCGAAGTTACGGGGTCATTTTGCCGAGTTCCTTAACGAGAGTTCTCTCGCTCACCTTAGGATTCTCTCCTCGCCTACCTGTGTCGGTTTGCGGTACGGGCACCTTTCACCTCACTAGAGGATTTTCTAGGCAGTGTGGAATCAGGAACTTCGGTACTATATTTCCCTCGCCATCACAGCTCAAGGTACATGGTGACGGGATTTGCCTCGTCACCCCTCTAACTGCTTGGACGCGCTATTCCAGCAGCGCGCTTACCCTATCCTCCTGCGTCCCCCCATCGTTCAAACGGTGAAGAGGTGGTACAGGAATATCAACCTGTTGTCCATCGCCTACGCCTTTCGGCCTCGGCTTAGGTCCCGACTAACCCTGAGCGGACGAGCCTTCCTCAGGAAACCTTAGGCATTCGGTGGAAGGGATTCTCACCCTTCTTTCGCTACTCATACCGGCATTCTCACTTCTAAGCGCTCCACCAGTCCTTACGGTCTAGCTTCTCAGCCCTTAGAACGCTCTCCTACCACGGACACCAGACGGTGTCCATCCACAGCTTCGGTGATACGTTTAGCCCCGGTACATTTTCGGCGCAGAGTCACTCGACCAGTGAGCTATTACGCACTCTTTAAATGGTGGCTGCTTCTAAGCCAACATCCTGGTTGTCTAAGCAACTCCACATCCTTTTCCACTTAACGTATACTTTGGGACCTTAGCTGGTGGTCTGGGCTGTTTCCCTTTTGACTACGGATCTTATCACTCGCAGTCTGACTCCTAAGGATAAGTCATTGGCATTCGGAGTTTGTCTGAATTCGGTAACCCGATGAGGGCCCCTAGTCCAAACAGTGCTCTACCTCCAAGACTCTTACCTTAAGGCTAGCCCTAAAGCTATTTCGGAGAGAACCAGCTATCTCCAAGTTCGATTGGAATTTCTCCGCTACCCACACCTCATCCCCGCACTTTTCAACGTGCGTGGGTTCGGGCCTCCAGTAAGTGTTACCTTACCTTCACCCTGGACATGGGTAGATCACCTGGTTTCGGGTCTACGACCTCAAACTCATTCGCCCTATTAAGACTCGCTTTCGCTGCGGCTCCGCCTCTTCAGCTTAACCTCGCTTGAAATCGTAACTCGCCGGTTCATTCTACAAAAGGCACGCTATCACCCGGCGTCTTTCCGAAGGAAATACGCACAGGGCTCTAACTACTTGTAGGCACACGGTTTCAGGTTCTCTTTCACTCCCCTCCCGGGGTGCTTTTCACCTTTCCCTCACGGTACTGGTTCACTATCGGTCACTAGGGAGTATTTAGCCTTGGGAGATGGTCCTCCCTGCTTCCGACGGGATTTCACGTGTCCCGCCGTACTCAGGATCCACTCTGGAGGGAACGAAGTTTCAACTACAGGGTTGTTACCTTCTTTGACGGGCCTTTCCAGACCTCTTCATTTACTCCGTTCCTTTGTAACTCCGTATAGAGTGTCCTACAACCCCAAGAGGCAAGCCTCTTGGTTTGGGCTTCTTCCGTTTCGCTCGCCGCTACTCAGGAAATCGCGTTTGCTTTCTCTTCCTCCGGATACTTAGATGTTTCAGTTCCCCGGGTCTGCCTTCCATACTCTATGTATTCAAGTAAGGATACTACCCCATTACGGGCAGTGGGTTCCCCCATTCGGAAATCTCCGGATCAAAGCTTGCTTACAGCTCCCCGAAGCATATCGGTGTTAGTCCCGTCCTTCATCGGCTCCTAGTGCCAAGGCATTCACCGTGCGCCCTTATTAACTTAACCTAAAAAGGTTGTTTATTACTTACTTAATGGATTCATCCATAAAGTGGCGATTCTCGGTTATTACTTGGTTATTTCTCATATTATCTAGTTTTCAAAGAACAATTTGGCGAATAATAAACTTCTAATTCACCTCTATTAGTTTGAAAGGAATTAACCTCTCAAAACTGAACAAAACGAAAGCGTCTTTTTTGTAACCACGTCAGTGGTCTTCCATATTCCTTAGAAAGGAGGTGATCCAGCCGCACCTTCCGATACGGCTACCTTGTTACGACTTCACCCCAATCATCTGTCCCACCTTCGGCGGCTGGCTCCAAAGGTTACCTCACCGACTTCGGGTGTTACAAACTCTCGTGGTGTGACGGGCGGTGTGTACAAAGTACCGGGAACGTATTCACCGCGGCATGCTGATCCGCGATTACTAGCGATTCCGGCTTCATGTAGGCGAGTTGCAGCCTACAATCCGAACTGAGAATGGTTTTATGGGATTGGCGTAACCTCGCGGTCTAGCAACCCTTTGTACCATCCATTGTAGCACGTGTGTAGCCCAGGTCATAAGGGGCATGATGATTTGACGTCATCCCCACCTTCCTCCGGTTTGTCACCGGCAGTCACCTTAGAGTGCCCAACTAAATGCTGGCAACTAAGGTCAAGGGTTGCGCTCGTTGCGGGACTTAACCCAACATCTCACGACACGAGCTGACGACAACCATGCACCACCTGTCACTCTTGTCCCCGAAGGGAAATCCCTATCTCTAGGGAGGGCAAGAGGATGTCAAGACCTGGTAAGGTTCTTCGCGTTGCTTCGAATTAAACCACATGCTCCACCGCTTGTGTGTGCCCCGTCAATTCCTTTGAGTTTCAGCCTTACTGCGTACTCCCCAGGCGGAGTGCTTAATGCGTTAGCTGCAGCACTAAAGGGCGGAAACCCTCTAACACTTAGCACTCATCGTTTACGGCGTGGACTACCAGGGTATCTAATCCTGTTCGCTCCCCACGCTTTCGCGCCTCAGCGTCAGTTACAGACCAAAGAGCCGCCTTCGCCACTGGTGTTCCTCCACATCTCTACGCATTTCACCGCTACACGTGGAATTCCGCTCTTCTCTTCTGCACTCAAGTCTCCCAGTTTCAATGACCCTCCACGGTTGAGCCGTGGGCTTTCACATCAGACTTAAGAAACCGCCTGCGCGCGCGCGCGCTTTACGCCCAATAATTCCGGACAACGCTTGCCACCTACGTATTACCGCGGCTGCTGGCACGTAGTTAGCCGTGGGCTTTCTGGTTAGGTACCGTCAAGGTACCGCCCTATTCGAACGATACTTGTTCTTCCCTAACAACAGAGTTTTACGATCCGAAAACCTTCATCACTCACGCGGCGTTGCTCCGTCAGACTTTCGTCCATTGCGGAAGATTCCCTACTGCTGCCTCCCGTAGGAGTCTGGGCCGTGTCTCAGTCCCAGTGTGGCCGATCACCCTCTCAAGTCGGCTACGCATCGTCGCCTTGGTGAGCCGTTACCTCACCAACTAGCTAATGCGCCGCGGGTCCATCTGTAAGTGATAGCTAGTGCCACCTTTCAATTCTCCTTCATGCGAAGGAAAAAATTATCCGGTATTAGCCCCGGTTTCCCGGAGTTATCCCAGTCTTACAGGCAGGTTACCCACGTGTTACTCACCCGTCCGCCGCTAACTCTCAGGGAGCAAGCTCCCATCAAGTTCGCTCGACTTGCATGTATTAGGCACGCCGCCAGCGTTCGTCCTGAGCCAGGATCAAACTCTCCAAAAAAGATGTTTGAAATAGCTCTAAAAAGTTAATTTATTGACGTTTCGTTTTGTTCAGTTTTCAAAGATCAATTGTCAACTATCTTGCGACAGCGACTTTATTATCATATCAAGTTGTTTACTTTTTGTCAATAACTTTTTTATTTTTTTATCACTGCTGAATTCGTTAGTTCAGCAGCGACGTTTATTAATATACCAAGTTACTATCAATTCGTCAATACTTAAATTAATATTTTACGATAATTTTTTTACTCGGTAATGACGGTGATAAATATCTTGCCCTTTTGTCTCGACTATTACTTCTTCAATGAATGATTTTTCTATTAAAAATTCAATTAATATCCCTAAATCAACACTGTAATGACTTAACGTTTGGTTTGATAACAATTCGTTTATCGTCCATTCATCTTTCTCTTCCATAATCTCTAATAAATGTGATGCAGAAAAACGGGTTCTAGAATGGATTAAAAACTCACTTGCTAAGAAAAGGAGTTCTAATCTTTTTTCAATTGTTTCGTCACTTGTTATTAATTCTTCATAGAGTTTGAAAATTTCTGGTTCAATTTGTTTCACTTGATTCCATACTGTAATTTCGGGATGAAACCCATTTTCGATGACGGCAAGTCGTGCAAGATGATGCAGAGCATGTACAACATGATTATATGCATCAAGATATTGTTTATTATCGAAAAAGACTTTTCCGTCCACATATCGGCGAATAAGTTTAGCAAATTCAAGTCCAATTTTAAATTTTCGCTCATAGAAAGGAAAATCTCTTAATTCATTTTTTAAATTTGCCATATACTCATTGCGGTCAAACAGTACTTTTCCCTGAGTGATCCATTCTACAATTTTTCGATTAGAGCCGAGTAATAACCATTCTTTTAATTGATTTTCTCTAACTATATGTAGAGCTGCTTTTTTATTTTCATAGGTGTAGTGCTTTATATAAACCGGGACTTCTAATTCCTTTACAATCATTAATAGGACTGTATCGAACGTATCTGTTACAGTTCCTTCATTAAGTTTTTTTTCAATGCTTAGTACGGCTAACGTATTTGCTTGGCTCGCCCTTTCTTGATAGATGGGGCGAAGGATGTCCTCCATATTCAATTCCTCCAAAATATCTAGTAAGGATATTACTTCGACAATGATAATAAATTTCCTGCTATTTGAAAAGTTGTTTTTGCTTAAACACAAAAATCGTTGTTTTGTCACATCCGCTAATTACTGCTTATGTCCCATCGTTACACATTTATGGTATATTACATTTAGGAGGGACGAACATGGCTAAATATTCGAATAAAATTAATAAAATACGCACATTTGCGTTAAGTTTGATATTTATAGGATTTATCATTATGTATTTCGGAATCTTCTTCCGGACTCATCCAATTGTCATGACTATCTTTATGGTATTAGGATTGTTAAGCATCATTGCCAGTACGGTTGTTTATTTCTGGATTGGGATGCTTTCAACAAAAGCGGTTCAAGTTGTTTGTCCAAATTGCAAAAAGCCGACGAAGCTTCTCGGCCGGGTTGATATGTGTATGCATTGCCGTGAACCATTAACATTAGATCCGAATTTAGAAGGCAAGGATTTTGATGAAAACTATAACCGTAAAAAACAGCAATAAAAAAAGAATGGCTCGATTAGTTAAAATGTACCCTTTGTAAAGGACATTTTTAAAAAAGGTTAGGCAGTTCTAAGAAGATGATCTCTGTATTGAACAGGGGTCATCTTTTTTAGATTCCATTGATATCTGTAATGATTATAATAGGCCATGTACTGCTTAATTTCTCTTTTCAATTCATCTAGTGTTGTACATGCTTTAATAGAGGCTTCATCTTTAAGATGGCCAAAGAATGACTCCTGAGGAGCGTTATCCCAACAGTTTCCTCTTCTTGACATAGATTGTCGCAATCCTAGTTTCTTAACTGATTTTTGAAAATTTGGATGTGTATAATGTACTCCTGATCTGAGTGGATTAAGGCATCTTTTTTGCTTTCTTAAAATGTTTATTTTTTGTAGTCTTTTAAGGGTGTCTGTAGCTAAATTAATAGTCATCCGATCGGATACATGATAGGCTAATATCTCTCCTGTGGATCCATCTTTTATCGCAGATAAGTAAGCTTTCTGACCTTTACTGAAAAATAAATAAGTGATATCTGTTAGAAGAACTTTGTATGGGATATCCTGTTTAAATTCACGATTTAAAAGGTTGGGTACTACTCTATGTTCCTGTGTAGCCTTCATAATTCGTCTATATGGATTTGCTTTTCTAATAGGGCAAATAATATTGTATTTCTTCATTATTCGTCTAATACGCTTTAAATTGTAGACAACATTAAATTGACCCTCCAATGTCATCTTGATTTGACGAGCCCCTTTTTTGCGTTTTTTAAAATTAAAAGCCTTTAAAACAATTTCCTTGACCTTTTGATCTTTCACTTCTCTTTGATTTCTTTTTTTTTTTTTTTTTTCCACTGAAGTATAGTAAAGTATTTATAATATCCGCTTCTAGATACGCCAGCTAAATCGCATAAATAACTAGTCATTCTGTAAAGTTTGTATTTCTCTATAACAGAACGAATGAGTAAATACTTCTGGTATGGCTGTAAAGCTATTTGTTTTTCTTTAACCCCCTTTCTGCAAATCTGATCTTTTTTAGCAATTCATTTTCTGCCTTTAATAAGTTGTTTTGAGCCTCTAAACGAGCATATTTCTCCTCAAGTGTAAGTTCTCTTTCCGAAGGTCTACCCGAGTTTGTTTTCCTAGTATCAGTTAAACCACTTACTCCATTCTCTCGATAAGCTATACGCCATCTATCCGCTGCTGACTGCATTCTTTTCTTACCAATAACATTAATATCAAATCCACATTCCTCAAATATTTCCCTTGGCAACTTGCCTTTACTATTCTCAGTAACTAATAGTTCCTTAAATTCATCTGTATAAGTAATTCCCTTTGAACTAACAGATTTTACATAAGGATTTCCTGATAGTAGTTTTATCTCTCTTTCTGTAAAAAACTTTTTACTCATAATTTTCCCCAGTCTATTTTTTTCTTAATTATACAAAAAGAACCCTATAGAAAGACACTTTTTTTAAGTGTCCACTCTATAGGGTACATTTTAAGTATCGCGCCATTCTTTTTTTTAATGTACTTCTTTATTACAATCCGGGCATGTACCGTAGATTTCCATGCGATGATGGCTCACTTTAAATCCTGTAACATGTGATGCTAGTTGTTCAACCTCATCTAACCCAGGATAATGGAAGTCGACAATTTTACCGCAGTTTTCACAAATAACATGGTAATGACTTGTTGTGACAAAGTCAAAACGACTTGAAGCATCTCCGTAAGTTAGTTCCTTCACGAGACCAACTTCACGAAATACACGTAAATTATTATATACGGTGGCCACACTCATATTAGGGAATTTCCCTTCAAGTGCTTTATAAATTTCATCGGCTGTTGGGTGTGACATTGATTGAATTAAATACTCCAGTATCGCATGACGTTGTGGTGTGATACGAACTCCGGTTTCTTTCAAAGTTTCAATTGCTTCTTTGATTTGATGTTCAGACACCGTCATGCACCTCTTTTCTAAATAGAATTTATTATTATTTTAAAATCGTTATAATTAGTTTACTAATGAACAGGCGTATTTGTCAATAATATCAACTGTTAAGAACCTTGATGCAACGTCTTTTCTTGTTCTCCCAATCCACTATTAATATACCTTGCAGCGACAAATAAGAAATCGGAAAGACGATTCAAATAAGCAAGAACTAATGGATTCACATTCTCTATAGCAACAGCACAGCGTTCAGCTCTTCTGATGACCGTGCGGGCACAATGTAACGAAGCACCTGCAGGGTGTCCTCCCGGGAGGATAAAGTTTTTGAGAGGTTCTAATGAAGCATCCCATTTATCAATAGTATGTTCTAAATCCTGTATATCTTCATCTTTTAGTTTCCACTTTACTTCTTTTCCTTCAGGTGTAGCCAATTCCGCTCCAACATGAAAAAGGGTTGTTTGAATTTTATGGAATGCTTCATTTACCTCTTCCTTGTTTGCAAAAGAAGACGTTTGCAAATGGCTCATCGCAAGCCCGATCATTGAATTGGCTTCATCACAGGTTCCATACGCCTCAACACGTAAATCATTTTTAGGAATTCGTTGACCGTAGACGAGGGATGTAGTTCCTTTATCGCCGGATTTAGTGTAGATTCTCATCTTAATATCCCCTTTCAGAATCAATTACATTAATAAATTGACCCTTATTATATATATATGTATGTAAATTCTTTTGGAATATATCTAATGCTCTAGGTAAATAATTTTTTGTTGTGCTCGAAATGTGTGGGGTAATCGTAACATTGTCCATTCCCCATAGTGGATGTTTTTTAGGTAATGGTTCTATTTGAAATACATCTAAATAAGCATGGGCAATCTCTTTTTTATTCAACGCCTCAATCAGGATTTCCTCTTTTACGACATCCCCTCTGCCAAGATTAATAAATACCGCTGTATTTTTCATTTTTTCAAAGTGATTCATTTGGTAAAAATGAATCGTTTGCTCCGTACTAGGTAAAATCGATACAACATAATCGGCCTTTTCGAGCGCATCGGGAATATTTTCCAATGAATACATTTCATCAAAATTTTCTTTTATCCTTCCACTGCTATTAATTCCGAAAACATTCATTCGAAATGCTTTAGCAAGACGAGCGATTTCTTGACCAATTGCCCCGGCACCTACAATTGCAATGGATTGATTATTTAACTCGGCTTGAGGAATAGTTTTATCCCAAATTTGCTGCTGTTGGTTTTTCCATTGCCATTGAAAATTTCTTGCGTAGTCGAGGAGTAATCCGATTGTAAATTCCGCCATTGGCGTTTTGTGGATACCTCTAGCATTCGTTACTAATACGTTTTTTTCTTTTATCGCTTTTAATGGCATTCTTTCTATCCCTGCAGAAGTCACCATGATCCACTTTAATTCAGCCGCTCTTTCAATATGCTTAGCAGTCAAATCTTCTCCATATGTCACAATCACTTCAGAGCTTTCCATTTCCTGTTCAGCGAGATTCACATTTTGGAAAAAGTGAAATTCGACGGTTGGAAAAGAAGAACGTAACTCATTTGCCATTTCGGTTGGTGGTTCAAAGGTAAATACAATTTTCATAACATCCATCCTCCCCTTTTACTTCCATCTTATCATAAATAATTCTCCTTAAACGCAATAAAAAATGGACCGATATCAATCGGTCCGAAGTTTTTTTCTGAGGAGGTATGCCCTACTATACAGTATGTATTTTCAACTGTTTGGAATGGACAGAAGCCACTATTATGTAAAAATAGGCAATGAATACTAAAGATTTTCCTTAATATACGAAAGCGCCTCTTCTACGTGTCCATCAACTTTCACTTTTCGCCATTCTTTCACGAGCTTTCCATCTTTATTGATAATAAATGTAGAACGTTCAATTCCCATATATTCTTTTCCAAAGTTTTTCTTTAGCTTCCATACGTCATATTCCTCAGCAACTTTGTGATCACTGTCAACTAGTAATTGGAATGGAAGACTGTATTTGTCGATGAACTTTTGATGTTTTTCAATAGGATCCGGACTCACACCAAAGATAACCGCGTCGAGCTCCTCGAAGCTTTTATGTTGATCACGAAAGTCGCATGCTTCCGTTGTACATCCAGGTGTCATATCTTTTGGATAGAAATATAATACGACATGTTTTTTTCCTATATAATCAGTTAATTTTACAATTTCTCCGTTGTTATTTTCTAATGCAAATGCTGGTGCTGTTTCGCCAACTTGTATTGTCATTAATTTTCCTCCTTTAACTGCGTTTATTACGAGCCTACATGAAAGCGGTGTGTCATCGCAAATCATTTACTTTTTTATTTCGTTATTTTGTTCGTAATCGATGACCGATTTAACGACAAAGGCAGCTGGAATTGTATATCCGATTAATGCCTCTAAAACAACCAATATTCTCCCAATTCCAATCGGTACAATATCCCCATACCCAACTGAAAATAACGTTATAGCACTTAAATACATCGAGGAGTTTAATTTTTCGATATAGTTCCCTGAAAAATGCGAACCTTGTTCGGCAATTACATTAAATCCTTTTATTTCCAACAACATAAATAATAGTCCAAAACCGATCATAATGACACTATATGTTGAACCTAAGAAAAGGAAATTATCAAAAGAAACGAGTTTGTGCTTGAGTTTAGAGGGGAAAAATAATGTCCTTAAACTCATGAATATACAAATGATTACCGCAATCATAAGAAGATAGATCATCTTTTCTCCCCCATTTTTCCAAATAGCTTGTCATTCTATTGTACTCACTGCGACTCGAATGTATGAGAAGAACATTTCGCTTATTGGACACATATACGTTTAGGTACTACAATATGAAAGAGGTTTAAACTAGGAGGAAAGCTAATGAATTTTTCTAATTCCAATCATTTACATACTGAGGCATTAGAGCATATTGTTGGAGGCGTAAATAGTCCTTCTCGCTCGTATAAAGCCGTTGGCGGAGGAGCACCTGTTGCTATGAAACGAGCAAAAGGTGCTTATTTCTGGGATGTTGATGATAATCGTTATATCGATTATCTTGCAGCATACGGTCCAATTATTACAGGACATGCTCACCCGCATATTACAGAAGCAATTAAAACAGCTGCTGAAAATGGAGTATTATATGGCACACCAACTCCGTTTGAAGTAGACTTTGCAAAAATGCTCAAAGGAGCCATGCCATCTCTTGATAAAGTTCGTTTTGTGAACTCAGGAACAGAAGCGGTGATGACAACGATTCGTGTCGCACGTGCGTATACTGGTCGTGATAAAATCATTAAATTTGAAGGCTGCTATCATGGGCATTCAGATCTAGTACTAGTTGCGGCAGGCTCTGGACCGTCACAACTAGGAATGCCTGACTCTGCCGGCGTTCCAAAAAGTATTGCAAAAGAAGTGATCACCGTTCCATTTAATGATATTGAACCATTTAAAGTTGCAATGGAAAAATGGGGAAACGAGATTGCTGCTGTTTTAGTCGAACCGATCGTTGGTAATTTCGGTATCGTTGAACCTCATCCAGGATTTTTAGAACAGGTCAACGAAGTTACTCATCAGGCTGGGGCTCTTGTAATTTATGATGAAGTCATCACTGCCTTCCGTTTTATGTATGGCGGCGCGCAAAATTTATTAGGCGTGACTCCTGATTTAACGGCAATGGGAAAAATTATCGGTGGCGGTCTGCCAATCGGCGCCTATGGCGGTAAAAAAGAAATCATGGAAAAAGTCGCTCCATTAGGACCTGCCTATCAAGCAGGAACAATGGCTGGAAACCCAGCATCCATTCTCTCAGGGATTGCTTGTTTAGAAGTATTAAAAGAAGACGGAGTGTATGATCGTCTGGATCAGCTAGGTGCTCTATTAGAAAAAGGAATTTTAGATGCGGCCGAAAAATACAATACACCGATTACTATCAACCGTCTAAAAGGTGCACTTACCGTATACTTCACGAAAGAAAAAGTAGTAAATTACAAACAAGCCGAAGCAACAGACGGAGAAATGTTCGCGAAATTCTTCAAGCTAATGCTCGAACAAGGAATTAACCTAGCACCATCAAAATATGAAGCATGGTTTATAACAACTGCCCACACGGAAGAGGATATTAAAGAAACCATCCAAGCAGTAGAAAATGCTTTTTCAAAACTATAAGAAAAACAACAAGCGCATCACTCAGCCCCGACATGTATTCTATGTCGGGATTTTACTTTTAGTCCATTTTTCCAAGTGAGCTTTACGTGCACTTTTGTCGTGGTTCTAGCTTAGGGTATTTCTTTTGCTGTTTTATCCTATGATGTACCTCCATCCATGTTCATAAAGTACTTCTTTTGGTTTTTTGACTTATGATGTGCCTCCAAACAGGTTTATGGGGCACTTCTTTTCCTTTTTTTAAGCCACAATATACCTCATTCGGGTTCATGAAGTACTTCTTTTGGTTTTTTAACTTATGATGTACCTCCAAACAGGTTTATGAGGCACTTCTTTTCCTTTTTTAACCTACCATATACCTCCATACGGGTTCATGAAGTACTTCTTTTGTTTTTTTTACTTATGATGTACCTCCAAACAGGTTTTTGAGGCACTTCTTTTCCTTTTTTTATGCCACAATATACCTCATTCGGGTTCATGAAGTACTTCTTTTGGTTTTTTGACTTATGATGTACCTCCAAATAGGTTTATGAGCTACTTCTTTTCCTTTTTTAACCTACCATCTACCTCCATACGGGTTTATGAAGTACTTCTTTTGGTTTTTTAACTAATGATGTACCTCCAATCAGGTTTATGAGGCACTTCTTTTCCTTTTTTAACCTACCATATACCTCCATACGGGTTTATGAAGTACTTCTTTTGGTTTTTTAACTTATGATGTTCCTCTATACAGGTTCATGAGCTACTTCTTTTCCTTTTTTAACCTACCATATACCTCCATACAGATTCATGAGGTACTTCTTTTGCTATTTTTGACTCATGATGTACCTCCATACGGGTCTATTTTGATTTTATTGATGATTAAAAACAAATAATTCTTTATCTATACAAAATATTGTCGAATAAAGCCATAATTTTTTTCTTGATATTCTAACGTTGACACTGTATATTACTAATTTGATGCTTATGTGGTATATATAAAGAAAGAAAAATATAAGGCGTTTTTTACGAGAAAGGAATCAAAAGACTCATGAAGCTTGGTGCCCGCATTTTTAAAACGGGAATTGCAATTGTTTTAGCATTATATATCGCAAAGTTAATTGGGATGCCCTCGCCAGTATTTGCTGGAATTGCTGCCATTTTTGCGATAAAACCTACGATTTACCGTTCCTATTTATCCATCCTTGAACAAGTTCAAGGGAATATTATAGGAGCAATCGTCGCTGTTGCTTTCGGATTAGTTTTTGAAAATAATTATATTATTGTTGGATTAGCTGCACTTATCACCATAATTATTATGCTTAAATTGAAGCTCGAAAACAGTATTAGTTTAGGATTAGTGACAATGATTGTTATTCTTGAATCGCCCGGAGAGCACTTCCTGCAATTCGCCTGGATCCGGTTCTCTACGATTCTAATCGGTATTTTATCAGCATTCGTTGTTAATTTAATTTTCTTACCGCCAAAATATGAGACGAAGCTTTATCATCGTATGTCACATTTAACTGAAGATATTTTTAAATTGATTCGATTGATCTCAATGCATGCTTCAGAACATCATTTAATGAAAAAAGAAATTGAAAAAATACGAGAACGTTTAGTCAAGGTTAATTTATTTTATACTTTATTTAACGAGGAACGAAGCTATTTTAAAAAGAGCACGATTGAAAAGAAACGGAAAACAGTCATTTATCGACAAATGGTTTCTGCTCTGCAGGATAGTTTTGATATTTTAAAATTACTTCATCGTTATGAACATGAGTTAAAGCTCCTACCCGAAACCATACAGTTGCAAATACAAGAACGACTCGATTTTTTAATGAATGAACATCAAAAATTGCTTTTTCAATTTTTAGGGAAAGTGAGTCATAACGATTTAGAAGATAAAAAATTCGAGGCGCAACAAGAGGAATTATTGGAACTCTTTTTAGACGAATTGAAGGATAAAGCATTTCGAAGCGATCAGCAGTCCTATCATTTAATGAGATTCTTATCGGCAATGGTTGATTATCACAAGCAATTAATGCATTTAAGTATCTTAATCGAGAGCTTCCGAAATTTCCATAAGGATGCAAATGAAGTGTCGATTGAAGAAGAAAATGAAGAATGAAAATAGAAGCCCAAGATCCTTGTTGAATTAAGATCTTGGGCTTCTTCTACTAAGAATCCAACTGCTGCACTTGGAACAAATTATAATAATGTCCTTGCTCGGCCATTAATTCATTATGGGAGCCCATTTCAACAATGTTTCCATGCTCAATCAATACAATCCGGTCGGCATGTGTAATGGTCGAAAGCCGATGGGCGACGATGAAAGTTGTACGATCTTTCGCTAACTTTTCTAATGCTTCTTGAATGAAATGCTCACTTTCCAAATCAAGTGCCGAAGTCGCTTCATCTAATATTAAAATAGGTGGATTTTTCAAAAACACACGGGCAATCGCAATTCTTTGTTTTTGTCCTCCAGAAAGCTTCACTCCTCGTTCCCCTACTTTTGTATCGTATCCATCAACAAGATTTGTAATAAATTCATGGGCATTCGCTGCTTTTGCCGCTTCAATTACCTCTTCATCCGTTGCATCAGGTTTTCCTAATAAAATATTTAATTTCACCGATTCACTGAATAAAATATTATCTTGTAAAACCATCCCAATTTTATCCCTTAAACTTCTTACTTTAAAATGACGGATATCCGTCCCATCGAGAAGAATTTCCCCTCCTGTTACATCATAAAATCGAGGGATTAAGCTGACTAAGGAGGACTTCCCTCCGCCGCTCATACCGACTAAGGCAATCGTTTCACCGGCACGAACATCTAAATTAATATCATTTAACACCGATAAATCTTTGTCATTATATGAAAAATTGACATGGTTAAACGAAATGTTTCCTTTTACATTTCGGCATTCAATTGCATTTGGTGCGTCATCAATATCATATTTTTCATCAATTAATTCAAACACACGGTCCATTGAAGCAATCGATTGTGTTAGCGTTGTACCGGAGTTCACTAATCGACGTAACGGGCTATACAATCGATCGATATAAGCAATAAAAGCAGCCATCGTCCCAATGGATAAATGTCCATGGATGGCTTGATAACCAGCAAAACCAATGACAATTAGCGGCGCAATATCTGTTAATGTATTTACAACCGAAAATGCCTTAGCGGTCCATCTAGTATGCTGTAATGCTTTATCAAGAAAGTTCTTATTATGAACGCGAAAACGCTCTTGCTCATGATCTTCGATAGCAAAGCTTTTAATAACCGGCATCCCCTGTACACGTTCATGTAAATACCCTTGAACTTCCGCAAGGGCTTGGGAACGAACCCGGGTAAACTTACGCAGATTTCCAAAAAAGTATTTCACTGAAATCGCGTATAATGGAAAAACAATCAACGATACGATTGTTAACGGAACATCCATCGTGAACATAATTGAAACCGCGATTAAGATTGTGGCTGCATCGAGCCATACATTCATTAGTCCTGTAATAACAAAATCCTTCGTTTGTTCCACATCATTAATTACCCGCGATATAACTTCCCCTGCACGCGTATTCGAATAATATTTAAAGCTCAGTTTTTGTAAATGTGTAAACAAACGATCGCGTATATCATATAAAATTTTACTCGATGTCCATTGCGCAAAATATTGACGGTAAAACTCAATGGGCGGTCTTAACACAATAAAGACCCCTAACATAATTGACATCGTAAATATCAATTTAGATGTTTTTTCATCTACCGACAAACCGTGCTTTGTCACGATTCCATCAATCACATATTTAATAATCACCGGTATTAGTAATGGAATAGCAAATTTAATTAATCCGATAATTAATGTTCCAATAATTTGAAGTGTGTACGGTTTAACAAACTTCATATATCTTTTTGTACTACTCAAAATGTTACCTCCTATTTCCCTCTCTTGCTGTACGATTATTTTTTGCATAAGTTAATGAAAAAAACCTGTGGCTTTGTCACCAACAGGTAATCAACTCATCTTCTATAGGTTAAATAACGTTCATACCATATATCGATAAAATCTGGGGAAAACGGTCCTTTTCGTTGACGAATCCATCTAACAAGGTTGTCCACATTTCTTTTTAAAATATGGTCAATGACATCTGGATACCCCATTTGTTTCCGATGATATTCATATTCATCCTCATCAAGCAGCGTATAAGTCATATCTGGAAATACTTTGATATCTAGATCGTAATCAATATATTTAAGTGCCTCCTTATCGTACACGAAAGGAGATCCTAAGTTACAGTAATAATATATTCCGTCTTCCCTAATCATCCCAATAATATTAAACCAATGGTCGGCATGAAAATAGCATATCGCCGGCTCACGTGTAACCCATGTACGTCCGTCCGATTCCGTTACAATGGTCCGATCATTTCCACCTATGACAAGCGATTTCGTACCTTTTAGTACTGTCGTTTCTTCCCATATTCGATGGATGTAACCATTATGTTTATAGCTATGTATTTGTATCGTATCACCTTCAATGGGAATACCCATGCCACTTTCCCTACTTTCATTATAAAATTTAATCAACCGTGCTTTCATTGAATTTTTTATTATTATAACGTTTTTTATGAAAATTTAAAACAAAAAGAGCCCCTACTGTTGCATTGGAATAAAGTTTGCTTAAAAATTTCTCACAAACCGGTAGTGTATTTTACGATAATATAAAAGAATCCATTTTGAAAAAAAATTGATCAAAATGGATTCTTTCTGATTTCGTCTACCTTATATTTTTTAGCTAAATCTTCACTCCCCAATTTCCCCAAAAAATGGAATTGATCCTTCGAAGAACGCCATATCTAAGTTCAGATTTGGCCCAAATTCATTAAGTAGGGCACATTTCTTACTACAGAAATGCACCAGATTATGAAAGATGTAAAGTTATTTTAAGTATCTAAAGAAATTTTTAATTGCATCCATACGTATTTTATGACTACAATCTTCGCAACAAAAAAACTTACTCTTTCTTTCCTTAAATTGTTTATATAATAGTGACCCTTCGTATACTCTGAATGTTTTTTTACAACTATAACAAAGTATCTCATAGTAAATCATTGTAATCCCCCTAATTGCCCATTGCACAATTTGAGCTCTATAGGATTTTTCGGTGAATACCATTTCTTTTTTTATTTTAGTACGATCGTACAAAAATTAAAACAAAAAACCATTTAGCGAAGATAATCTAAATGGTTTTGAACTCCTTTATATAACTAACATCGTCCTTACTAAGTAAGAGCCCCTTCTGCAAGTATTTTCAACTCCTGATATTGGCGAATCACGTTGTCAGTTTGTTCCTCAAACGTTTTATGGATTGTATCCAATTCCTTTTTCATTAATTTGATTTCGTTTTTAAGGCTATCTAACTTCGCCTCTTCTTGAAGTTCTATAAGTTCCTGCTCTAAATCTTGACAACGTTCAATTTCAGTTTGCAGATCTAATAATTGATCCATCGTTTTCATCTGATCCATTATCAATTCATTAAATGCTTTCATCTTTTTAGCACCTTCCATTCCCTGGTAGTTCCTATGTATATATTTTCTCTCAATATCAGTAAAACCCTTTGACTAGTTATGTTGTATTTCAATTTGTTTTGTCGAATTAAAAAAGTTTTTTGGTCCTTGACCAATGAACTAACCAAGCTAGCAGGTTCGGGTGTCCTACCGGGGTGAAAGGTTAGTCAGCTTGTGTGGTTATACGATTCGGAAGGCATAAGAGAAAAATAATCAAAATGAAAAAGAGCATCCATCGATTGAGGATGCTCTTTTCGCTCATTTATTGTTGGCCAAATTTACCAGCGTTTTGTGATTTACGTGATTCAGCTTGTTGATTTTGTTTTCTTACTTGTTGTGCATCAGTTTCACTACCGAACTCAGTACCGAATTGTCCTTGTCCAGCAGAACCTTGTGCAGATTGTGCGTTTTGTTGTCTTACTTCATTAACGTTTGTACCAGCAGATGTTTTGTTAGTTTGCTTTGCCATTATTATCACCTCCACGCTCCTTAATGTAACCAAACGTGGAGAGAGTTATGCTAAAATTTTTTATAAAAATTATACTAACAATGAACGTCCGCCATCAACAATGATTGTTTGTCCTCTAATCATGGATGAATCATCCGAAACTAAAAACATGACTGCATTTACCATATCTTCGATTTCAACCATTCGTCCTGCTGGTGTGTTGCGACGGGCATCTTCAAGAAGATCTTCCCGATTTGGAAAATGCTTAAGTGCCTCGGTATCGATTGCACCACCAGATACAGCATTAACAACAATATTTTTCGGTGAAAGCTCAACGGACAAATATCTCGTTAATGCTTCTACAGCTGCTTTTGATACACCGACAGTTGTATAGTTTTCTAAGTAACGGATGGAGCCAAGTGAACTTAAGCTTACAATTTTTCCTCCACCGTTCTTTTCCATAAGCTTTGCTGCTTCTTGGGAACAGAATAATAATGCCTTACTATTAATGTTCATCGTCCAATCCCAATGTGTTTCTTCAAGTTCCATCGCAGGACGAAGAACACCTGATGCAGCATTACTAATAAATACATCTAATCTGCCAAACGTCTCATTTATTTCTTCAAACATTTTTCTAATTTTTGAAACGTCGCCAACATTTGCTTTTACAAGCAAAACTTTTCTGCCGAGTTTCTCAATTTCCTCAACTGTTTCAAGTGCTGCAGATTTACTGCGAGCGTAATTTATGACAATATCATATCCTTCTTTTGCTAAACGAATCGCCGTTGCTTTACCAACTCCACGACTGCTTCCTGTAACTAATGCAACTTTATTTGTCATCTTCTACACCTTCCTTTACGACCTATATTTTACCGATAAAATGTATAACAAACAATCTTTGTTTGTAAGCTAAGGATAGTAAATAGTAAGGAGGTGGCACTTCATGCCCGTCATTCGTGATATGACCGAATTATCGATGATTTCCATGGCCGACTGGAATAACTCCGAAATCGAGCATTTCCATCATTCCTTTCAACAAATTCTCCCTTACTTAAATGTCGAGGGACAAACAATTTATAGAGAAATTATTGAAGAAATCGAAAGGCGCCAGCAGTAGTAAGCCTTATTGAGTAACCAGTGATCTTTAAGCGGAGAATCTCCGGTTATACTGCAGAATAGAGCATGGTTTTGGGGATATAAGCGGAAATTTTCCGATTAAGCAAACTAAAATTACCAATTTTCATGTTTTTCGAGCAAATAGCCGGAAAACTTCCGTCTATTGAAGCTAATTTCTTTGCTATTTTCTAATTAAGAGGAATTTCTCCGCTTATCAAACTCGATTTAGCATCTAATGCACTTGTGGATTCAAGAAAAAGGCTTAGAGAAATTTACATCTCTAAGTCTCTTTGATTGTGAACTATGCTGTGAAGTTTATGTGTATTGATCTGATTTACCGTTTTGCACCTCACAAGTATCCCCGTTAGATTTCTATTTGTTTATTTTTAGATAGTCTCTTTTTGTTGCTTTTAACATTATTAAACGTACAAAGTGGATTGGAGCGGAAGGAGCTTGACTCCTGCGGGATAAAGAGGAAAAGTCGAGACCCCGGAGGCGCGAGGCTCGACTTCCTCCCCGCGGAAAGCAAGCTCCTGCAGCGGAAAGGAACGGTCCCATTTTAATTCCTAATACCAACAAAACCTCAATAATCAAACATCTGAAAACGATATAAACGATCATAAAAAGATTTTAAAAACTGATAAAGGAGCTTTTCCGACGGAGCAAGCTCCCTGTTTTTTGGTGTAATCACTCCTACCGTTCGAATAAAGCTTGGATCATTCACTTCAACTGTCCGTATATCCTTAGGGATATTGTATGAAAAGGCCAGCTCGGGAAGTATCGCAATTCCGACACCAGCAGCAACTAACCCTTTTATCGTATCCACATCTTCCCCTTCGAAGGCTATGATCGGATCAAATCCTGCTTGCACACACGCCTTTTCAATTGTTTCCCGAATAAACGATTCCTTTCGAAACGTGACAAACCTTTCTCCTTGGAGCTGATTGATTTTTATCGTCTTTTCAGCACTTAAAGGATGATTTTCAGGTAATAACACAAGCATTTTTTCAGTAAAAAAGATATCTCCTTTTACAATTGAATGATCCGTTAGCACAGGGGCAATAAAAGCCATATCAATATCCCCTCGCTCAATTTGTTTCACTAAATAAGAAGGTGTCCCTTGGTTAAAATGAAAATGCAAATGAGGGTGGCTGTCTCGAAATTGCGAAAACATCATCGCAAACGTACTAACAGATAAGCCCGATGAAAAACCAAGGTGAATAATCCCCGTTTCCGGATTCAAATATTCTTCAACCTTTTCTTTCGCCTTATCGATCTCTAAAACAATTCTTTCAGCATATTTCAAAAATACTTTTCCAATATGGGTGAGTTTCACATTTCGCCCTTCCCGAATAAAAAGGGGTGTTTTTAACTCAGCTTCCAACAATGATATTTGTCTGCTTATAGCCGATTGCGCCACATGGAGGCTTTCTGCAGCCTTCGTCACATGCTCACGTTTTGCCACCTCGATAAAATAAAAAATTTGACGTAATTCCACTCAAATTTCCCACCAATCTACTTTTGAGATTAATTCATTCTTAATAATATATTGTAAAGATGAATTAAAATAAAGTAAAATTTTTTATTATCGAACTATTCGGATATAAGAATGAAAGGAATGATAACGAATGACTTTAGCGAACAATCAATCGTATAGCGAAGGTCTTTACCGCCAGGAGTTTGAGCATGATGCATGTGGTATTGGCTTTTATGCAGATATAAAAGGCCGTCCTTCCCACGATATCATTGCATCCGCTCTAATCATGCTAGAAAGATTAGATCACCGAGCAGGAAAAAGCAGTGATAATCAAACGAGTGATGGAGCCGGGATCTTAATGCAAATGCCACATGAATTTTTCAAAGAAGTTTGTTCATTTCAATTACCTGAAAAAGGTGAATATGCCGTTTCAATGACATTTCTCCCGCAGGATCACGTGCTTCAAAACCAAATCATTGCTGATTTCCAATCGGAAGCCTCCCGTTTACATCTTTCTTTTTTAGGAGAACGTAGAGTTCCAGTTTCCCCTGAAGTTTTAGGAGAAATTGCAGCATCTACTCAACCTCAAATCACTCAATTTTTTATCAAAAAGGCAAAGGGTATGAATGAAGAACATTTTTTAACTGCACTTTTTGTGTTAAGAAGACAGCTGGAAAAAAAATACGATAACCAATTATATATTTCCAGTTTATCAAATCAAACGATTGTCTATAAAGGATTGCTTTCTGCCGAACAGTTATCCACATTTTATAATGATTTATCAAATCAAAAGTTTGCTTCAGCACTTGCCCTTGTTCATTCACGATTTAGTACAAACACCATTCCGAGCTGGGAAAGAGCACATCCAAACCGAATGATTGCACATAATGGAGAAATCAACACGATTAAGGGAAATATGAATTCATTTAACGCAAAAGTCTCATCATTTTCAAACGAACTAGATCAAATGGATATGGACTCACTTTTACCGATTATTCAACCGGACGGCAGTGATTCGGCAATGTTTGATAATGTACTAGAATTTTTAACATTAAATCAAGTCTCCCTTCCACAAGCAATCATGATGATGATTCCCGAACCGTGGGAAAACAATGAGGAAATGTCTCCTTATTTAAAAAGCTTTTATGAATATCACAGTTTATCGATGGAACCTTGGGATGGACCGATGGCATTAGGTTTTTCAAACGGAAAACAAATCGGGGCAATTTTAGATCGAAACGGCTTACGTCCGGGTCGCTACTATATTACTCATGACGATCGCGTTATCTTTTCGTCCGAAGTTGGTGTGATCGACATTAGTGATGATCACATTAAAGAAAAAAAGCATTTAAAACCTGGAGAGTTATTATTCATCGATACAGAGCTCGGTCGATCAATTCCAAACGATGAGTTAAAAGCTATGATTAGTAATGAACAACCTTATCAGCACTATATAAAAGAAAACATCATTACAGTGAAAGATCAGACGATGCCTTTATCATTATCTTTAGATTATGATCACAAGCAAGTGATTTTTCTACAAAAGGCATTCGGCTATACGTATGAAGAAGTAATGAAAATGATTCAGCCAATGGCAATTGATATGAAAGAGCCGACCGGTTCAATGGGAATGGATACCCCGCTTGCCATTCTTTCAGAGAGGCCACAGCTACTTTTTCATTATTTTAAACAAAGCTTTTCCCAAGTTACGAATCCGCCTATTGATGCGTTAAGAGAGGAATGCGTGATTTCAACCGTCACGTGGTTAGGACCGCAAATTAAATTGCTTGGAAAAAAATCAACGGATCAACACCATGTAAAGCTTTCACATCCTTTTTTAGAAACACCAAGCTTACATGCAATTAAAAATACACCATTACAGACTCGAGAATTAGATATGCTTTTTTCACTAGATGAGGGAATCGAAACAGCCTTACATCGTCTTTGTGATCAAGCAATAACAGCTATAAACGACGGAATTGAGATATTAATTTTATCCGATAAACGGGCGAATCATGAACAACTCCCTATTCCTTCACTATTAGCGACCTCTTGCCTTCATCATTTTCTGATTCAGAATGGCTTGAGAACAAAAGCAAGTATGATTATTGATTCTGGTGAGCCGAGAGATCCTCATCATATGGCTATGCTCTTAGGTTATGGCGCTGATGCATTACATCCTTATTTAGCTTATGAAACAATTAAACAATTAATTATTGAAAAACATATACAACTTCCTTTCAAACAAGCATTGCAAAATTATATACATGCCTTGACCAATGGGATTGTGAAAATCATGTCAAAAGTCGGAATCTCCTCCATTCAAAGCTACCGAGGAGCGCAAACCTTTGAGGCACTGGGTATTTCTGAAGAGGTAATCAATAAATACTTCCCGGGCACCGTTTCACAAATAGATGGAATTGGACTATCTGAAATGACTAAAGAAATCGTGATGAGACATGAGAAAGCAATCACGGATATGTCTTCTCATGACCAAACACTTGATTCAGGTAGCGAATTACAGTGGCGAAGTGAAGGGGAACATCATCAATTCAACCCACTCTCGATTCACACACTGCAACGTGCGGCAAGGACGAATGATAAAGCTGTTTATAAAAAATTCGTGGATATGCATCATAATGGGCCTTTTACTACAATCCGCAGCCTATTAAATGTAAAAAGCAATCGTCCTCCCATCTCGATTGACGAGGTAGAGCCAATTGAGTCAATCTTTAAACGGTTTAAAACCGGTGCAATGTCATATGGCTCACTAAGCAAGGAGGCCCACGAAGCACTCGCCATCGCGATGAATCGAATTGGCGGTAAAAGCAATAGCGGTGAGGGCGGCGAAGAAATTGAGCGCTCCTTAGATGGCAATTTAAGAAGAAGTGCGATAAAACAAGTAGCTTCAGGACGATTCGGAGTCACTAGTTTCTATTTATCCGAAGCGGAAGAAATCCAAATCAAAATGGCCCAAGGCGCAAAACCCGGTGAAGGCGGACAATTACCCGGAAGTAAAGTATACCCTTGGATTGCTGAAGTTAGAGGGGCAACACCTGGAGTCGGACTTATCTCCCCTCCTCCCCATCATGACATCTATTCAATTGAAGATCTTGCACAATTGATTTTTGATTTAAAAAGTGCGAATCCGAATGCGCGTATTAGTGTTAAATTAGTCGCCAAGGCTGGTGTAGGTACAATTGCAGCCGGAGTTGCGAAAGGTCTCGCTGATACCATTTTAATTAGTGGACATGATGGAGGAACAGGAGCATCCCCGAAAACGAGTATTAAGCATACGGGAATTCCATGGGAAATCGGGCTCGCCGAAACCCATCAAACCCTTTTATTAAACGGACTTCGCAATCGTGTGAAACTAGAGGCTGATGGAAAGCTAATGACTGGGAAAGACGTTATTATTGCTGCATGTTTAGGTGCAGAGGAATTTGGATTTGCAACAGCACCTTTAGTCGTACTTGGCTGTTTGATGATGCGTGCCTGCCATTTGGACACGTGCCCAGTCGGAATTGCGACACAAAATCCGAAGCTACGTGAAAAATTCATGGGAAATCCCGATCATATCGTTAACTATATGACTTTTATCGCCGAAGAAGTTCGTGAAATTTTAGCTAAAAACGGCTATCGAAAGCTAGATGAAATAGTCGGCCAAACACAATTGCTCCAACCTAGAGAGGACATAAATAATCATTGGAAAGCGAAAACGTTAAATTTATCAAAGCTTTTATTTAAAACGCCAAACGTTCAGACGGCTCATATATGTATGGAAAAGCAAAATCACGAACTAGAAAACAGATTCGATCAGCATACATTGATCCCACAATTAAAGCCTTATGTGGATCATGCACAACATGTGAAACGCAGTTTTTTAATACAAAATACAGATCGAGCTGTTGGCACCCTTCTCGGACATTCCATAACAAAAAAATATGGTCCAAATGGATTGCCTAAGGATTTAATCAAACTGACTTTTAATGGTTCTGCCGGCCAAAGTTTTGGCGCATTTATTCCAAAGGGCTTACATTTCACATTAGTTGGTGACGCCAATGATTATGTAGGAAAAGGTCTATCGGGCGGAACATTAATTATTAAACCAAACGATCTATGGAATTATGATGGTGATCAAGCCATCATAGGAAATACGACCTTTTTCGGCGCTACTTCTGGAGAAGCCTTTATTAAAGGTACAGCTGGCCAACGATTTTGTGTGCGTAACAGTGGTGTGAATGCTGTTGTTGAGGGGGTCGGCGACCACGGTTGTGAGTATATGACGGGTGGGAAAGCAATCATTTTAGGCTCAATTGGAAAAAACTTCGGTGCAGGTATGTCAGGTGGAGTTGCCTATATTTATTCTGGGCTCACCAACGACGAAGAAGTAATGAAGAACATTAATTTTGAAATGATTAATATTGAAAATACGTTAACAAATGAAGAGAAAATTGACATCTATCAAATGATTTTAAAGCATTATTTATATACGGGCAGTAAAAAGGCTAAGGATATATTAAAGAACTGGAATAGAGCAAGTAATTATTTCCTTAAAGTCATTCCGAATGAGTACAAAAATATGATCGATATAATCAATCAACTAGAAAGTCAAGGGATGACTAATAAAGACGCCTCATTAACGGCTTTCCAACTCAAAAAGGAAGGGAAAACGATTGAATCAGTTAATAGCCCCACATTGGGAATATCACTTTAAAAAGGAGTGAGTGAGAATGGCTACTTCTACGGAATTTATCGATATAAAAAGGGCTAAGCCTTTAGAAGTTGAACCCGTTGAACGCGTGAAAGATTGGAACGAATATCAAAAACCTTTTTCAGAAAAAAAGGTAAAACAACAAGCGTCGCGTTGCATGGATTGCGGCACACCATTTTGCCAAATTGGACTGAACATCAATTCGAGTACGAGCGGATGTCCCTTATATAATCTGATTCCCGAATGGAATGCGTTAGTCCATCAAGGAAAATGGTGTGAAGCATTTTTACGCTTAGCGAAAACAAATAATTTCCCTGAGTTTACCGCAAGAGCATGTCCCGCACCTTGTGAAGGTTCATGCACGGCGGGCATACCAAGTGAACCCGTTACAATTAAAAGCATTGAAAAAGCGATTATCGACCGCGCCTTTTCAGAAGGTTGGGTCAAACCACGAATCCCGCGCAAAAAAACCGGACTAAAAATAGCGGTTATCGGTTCGGGTCCAGCTGGTTTAACAGCAGCTGATGATCTCAATCAATTAGGACATTCCGTTACAGTTTTTGAACGCGAGGACCGTTTCGGCGGTCTTCTCATGTATGGGATTCCTAATATGAAAATTGATAAATCACATGTTCAAAGAAGAATTGATTTATTAAAAGAGGAAGGTATTGAGTTTCGAGCGAATATCAATGTTGGAGTTGATCTTTCAATAGAAGAACTTCAATCATCTTTCGATTCAGTCTTATTATGCATCGGGGCAGAAAAGCCGCGGGAGCTTACGATTGAAGGCCGGCAATTAGAAGGAATATATCCTGCAATGGAATATTTAACTGCGAGCACAAAACATTACTTACAACCATCTCATTCCAATGAACCGAAAATTACTGCGAAAGATAAACGAGTCATTGTCATCGGCGGTGGTGATACTGGAGCCGATTGTGTCGCTACTGCCCTTCGTCAAGGCTGCAAAAGTGTCATTCAGTTCGGAAAACATGGGAAGTTACCGTTGCGAAGACAGAAGGATAATCCATGGCCAGAAAACCCTCATGTATTTTCACTTGATTATGCCTATGAAGAGGCGGTTAATCTTTTTGGTGAAGATCCAAGACAATATTTTATTCAAACACAATCCTTTATTGGGAATGAAAACGGTGAAGTAAAAGGATTAAAAACGACTTATTTTAATCAAGATGATCAAGAAACACGCTATTGGGAAGCAGACCTTGTTCTCATAGCCATTGGTTTTGAAGGGGTAAAAGATGAATATTTCCAAACAATCAACCGTTCGAACAACCGAATCTCCACTCCAACTAACAGCTATCAAACAAACCTCGAAGGAGTGTATACAGCCGGCGATGCCCGCAGGGGCCAAAGTTTGATTGTTTGGGCCATTCAAGAAGGGAAAAAAGCTGCATTGGAGATTGATAATTTTTTAAAAGCAAGGCATTGTTAAAATATCAAAACCAATGGCACTTTTCTAAGAGATTGTTGCATTCAATATATCAAACGCGCAGAGTGGATTGGAGCGGAAGGCACTTGACTCCTGCGGGATATGCTGGACAGATGAGACCCCGCAGGAGAGAAGCGACGAGGAGGCTCATCGCCAGCCCCGCGGAAAGCAAGTGCCTGGAGCGGAAAGGAACGGTCATTGTTTATTTCAAAACTAGCATTACGAAAACAAACAAAAAAACTAGCGAACAGTGTTGATAACTGTTTGCTAGTTCTCTTTAACAGACTCTAAATAAGCTTTCCACATTTTTTGATAAGAAACCGGAAAAGCATAGTTTGTCAGCTCCTCGGCGGTCACTAATTTCATGTTCCCTGCTTCCTTTACCTCATTCTCTATCGTTCCTGAATAGGCTTCAATATCCCAAGTTAAATGGGAAAAAACATGCGGGATTGCAGTAAACGATGTCTTATCTAATTGAATGTGAATATCATATTCATGTTTCATAAAGTCTTGCAGAATATCTTTTGGTTTAATCAACTTACTTTTTTCCACCGTAGGGAATTCCCATAGATTGGCTAGTAGTCCTTGTTCGGGGCGCTTGTGAATTAAGTACCTGCCTTGGTGATCTTTCAACACAGCTGCTACTAACTCCACATGGCGGGTGCTTTTTTTCTTTGTTTTAACAGGAAGCTGATCCTGCACCCCCTCATGAAATGCTTGACAATGTTCTCGTACGGGACAAAGCAGGCAGGATGGTGATGTTGGCGTACAAATTAATGCGCCAAGTTCCATTAAAGCTTGATTGAAATATGATGGATTTTCATGGGAAATAATCGATCTTACTGCTTCTTCAAACACTTTACGCGACGATGCTTTTGCGATATCGTCCCATATCAATAAAATTCTTGATAAAACCCTCATGACATTTCCATCAACCGCAGGTTCCGGAACACCATAGGCAATACTTAAAATCGCTCCAGCCGTGTAAGGACCTACCCCTTTTAACTTTTTGATTTCTTCAGGTGTATTTGGTACAACTCCGCCATAAGATTCATGTACCTCTTTAACCGCAGCCTGTAAATTTCGAACTCGGGAATAGTATCCAAGCCCCTCCCAAGCTTTTAAAACATTTTCTTCGTCCGCTTCTGCTAACTTTTCAATTGTAGGGAAATTTTCAATAAATCGATTAAAATATGGGATGACCGTATCCACTCTCGTTTGCTGGAGCATGATTTCCGATACCCATACCTTATATGGATCCTGATCTTTTCTCCAAGGTAGATCCCTTTGTTCATTCGTAAACCAATGAAGTAAATCATTTTGAAACTGCTTTATATTTAACTGTTCAATACTGCCTGCCATAAAATCCTCCGAAATCACTGTGTACTTGACTTGACTGAATAAGCTACAAAGATAAGAGTTATTTTTATTCGAAATGGGGAAAGTAAATAATATATATGCCTATCCCAATAATTACGCATTCATATTAAGATTACATTACAGATCATTTAATTAACAGAATGTCCATTGCAAATCATTCATTTTTACCATATCATGTTTACAAAAATCCGCAAGTAATTATTATGACTAGTTCCTGTAGTCTATCATTAGAAAAACTAGCGCCTGCTTTTTCAAAAAAGGAGTCTAAGCTAGACAATATAAGGAGGAAATCCCGTTTTGGATACTGGAACACACCTTGTCATGGGGTTTGCCCTTGGTGGTCTAGCCACCTTGGACCCCGTTGTTGCCGACCATGCGATTAATACACATAGTGTACTATTTGCAACCATTATCGGTTCGCAAATACCTGATATCGATACATTTTTAAAGTTTCGAAACAATGCGGTTTATATAAGAAATCACCGTGGCGCGACACATTCGATTCCAGCTGTCATATTATGGCCGTTATTAATTACCGCCTGTGCCGCTTTATTTTTTCCGGGAACTAACCTTTTGCATTTATGGTTATGGTCTTTCCTTGCAGTGTTTCTCCATGTATTCGTCGACATTTTCAATGCATATGGAACCCAAGCAATACGTCCGTTTTCATCTAAATGGGTAGCTTTAGGGATTATAAATACGTTTGATCCATTTATCTTCATCATTCACGTTATCGGCCTTATCATTTGGGCTATTGGAGCAAATCCAGGAATAACGTTTATTATCGTCTATACCATTGTCATCTGTTATTATTTATGCCGAATTGCCGAGCAATGGGCCGTTAAAAAGGCTGTTTTAAAAATTGTTCCAAATGCAGAAAAGGTTATAATCGCACCAACAATGAGGTATTTTAAATGGCGAATTGTTGCCATTACCGAGAAACGGCTAT
The DNA here is from genome assembly GCF_016772275.1 of Heyndrickxia vini. NCBI lineage: Bacteria > Bacillati > Bacillota > Bacilli > Caryophanales > Bacillaceae > Heyndrickxia > Heyndrickxia vini. The sequence goes on from NZ_CP065425.1 coordinate 3,223,092, forward strand.
TTGTTGCAAAGGCTGACAAACGTGAAATAACGATTCTCGATGAGTACGACCGCGTTCCGATTCCGGAAAATGAAGTGATTAATCGGGCAAAAAAAGACAAAAATATTGCTGCGTTTTTGTCCTTTTCCCCTATTTTCCGTTGGGAGTTGGAGGAACTTGAAAATGGATACGAAGTCCGTTTCATCGATCTGCGCTATCGCAGCAAAGGACATTATCCCTTCGTCGCCATCGTTCAAATGGATGAAGATTTAGTGATTAAAGGTTCCTATACAGGATGGATTTATAATAAAGAAAAACTTAGAAAGAAGTTAGATGTGGCTCCGAGGTAATTATACGGGCGTGCATGAGGCTCCAGCAATTCCGGCTTTTCCTTCCCGAATTGGGCGTTTTCGTGCACGTGAGCCTCTCTTTTTCTGCTTTTCCTTCTCGAATCAGCGTTTTTCATGCACGAGGACCCCGTTTTTTCCGCTTTTCCTGCTCGAATCCGAAGTATTCGTGCACGTAGACCACACCTTTTCCGCTTTTCCTGCTCGAATCCTAGTTCATGCTTTTTCATCTTTACATGCTTGAATATTCATCTTTATTTTTCCTTAAAATAAAAAAGGAAAGAACATACATTCATATGGACACCGCTCCTATCTAATAATAAAAAATGTACGGATATTCTAAACAATTTAGGAGGCAACAGCATGCGAAATAAGGCAAAAGGTTTCCCATATGGAAATGACAATAAGTTCGAAGGTGAACCTCGAGCAAAAGCAGAGTTTGCTTCAAAACGTGCAGATGGTTCAACAAATACACATCCACAAGAACGAATGAAAGCATCTAGCCGTAGAGACAGTGATGTTTAAGAAAACCGGAAGCGCCTTGCCTAGCGCATTAAAAGACTTCAGGAATTGGGGTTTCTAGTCGATAGGCGCTAGTGGTAGACATTAATCCCGCAATAATTATTAGCAAAAATCGTAATGGAACATCAAATCCAATTCAAACATAATGTACCCTACCTTCTTAAAGGTAGGGGTACTCTTATTTACCGATATTGGCTTTAATAATAATCTCTTTTGTACTTGCAAGCACATCTTTATCCCAAAAAACAAAAGATGTTTCTTATAGATCCAGTTGGAGGTAGATCCTGAGGCAAAAGAGCAACAGATGTTCCTTTTAAACCCAGTTCAAGGTACATCTTGAGGTAAAAAAGCAATAGATGTTCCTCATAGACCCAGTTCGAGGTACATCCTAAGGCAAAAAAGCAATAGATGTTCCTCTTTAACCCAGTTCAAGGTACATCTCAAGTCAAAAAAACAAAAGATGTTCCTCATAGACCCAGTTCGAGGTACATCCTAAGGCAAAAATACAAATGATGTTCCTCATAGACCCAGTTCGAGGTACATCCTAAGGCAAAAATACAAATGATGTTCCTCATAGACCCAGTTCGAGGTACATCCTAAGGCAAAAATACAAATGATGTTCCTCTTAAATCTAGTTCGAGGTTCATCCTAAGGCAAAAAAGCAATAGATGTTCCTCATAGACCCAGTTCGAGGTACATCCTAAGGCAAAAATACAAATGATGTTCCTCTTAAACCCAGTTCGAGGTACATCCTAAGGCAAAAATACAAATGATGTTCCTCCTAGATCCAGTTCGAGGTACATCCTAAGGCAAAAATACAAATGATGTTCCTCTTAAACCCAGTTCAAGGTACATCATAAGTTAAAAAGCAAAAGATGTTCCTCTTAGAGCCAGTTCGAGGTACTTCCTAAGGCAAAAATACAAATGATGTTCCTCTTAAATCCAGTTCGAAGTACATCTCAAGTCAAAAAAACAAATAATGTTCCTCTTAAACCCAGTTCGAGGTACATCATAAGGCAAAAATACAAATGATGTTCCTCTTAAACCCAGTTCAAGGTACATCATAAGTTAAAAAAGCAAAAGATGTTCCTCTTAAACCCAGTTCGAGGTACATCATAAGGCAAAAATACAAATGATGTCCCTCTTAAACCCAGTTCAAGGTACATCATAAGTTAAAAAAGCAAAAGATGTTCCTCTTAAACCCAGTTCGAGGTACATCCTAAGGCAAAAATACAAAAGATGTTCCTCTTAAATCCAGTTCGAAGTACATCTTAAGTCAAAAAAACAAAAGATGTTCCTCTTAAATTGGAGGAACATCAAAAGGTCCTTAATCTTGTCATTGTAAAATCCGGCTGTAGCGTACTCGATTTTTAGCGAAAGGTACTCGACCTGACGAGCATCTGCACCCGCTCTATTTCCCATAGGATCAAATTCAACACTGAGCTATAACTCAGCCTACAGCCTTCTTTATTTTAGCTTTTTCAACACCGATATTGGCAGTGCTTCCTCTTCCTTTTCACCGCCTAGGCGATATCCCCAAGCAAATACACCATTCAAATAATCTATTTTAAAATAAACACCAGGATCCCCTTCGATTTCATACATTTCACCTGGTTTAAAATCTTTAGGATTTAGCAAATAGGCTTTTGCCATGATTGCTTTTCTCTCTAACACTGCAAATTCATTGACGATCCCGAGCTGTTCAGCTTTCCGTGCCTTTTCGGTTATCGCGGCAATTTCTTGCTTCAATTCATATTCAGTCATTTGACTATATCTTTTTTCCTGTTCCACTAGATACACCACCTTATAGACTAAGTATAATACTATAGACTATATTCTTGAAGAAATTTCTCGATTAGTTCTATTGGGAATCCTTTTCGATACAAGGTTTGCTTCATTTTTTGCTCATACTCATAGCCACTATATTTTTGCAGTTTTCTATGTGCTTTCTCCCCTTGCACAACAATAGCATTCCACTCTTCAGATTCATCTTTTTTAAAATCAATTTCGTCCATCGCTAAATGAATGGTATCGATATCAAAGCCTTTTCGTAATAAAGTTTGGTCCAGTTTTTGTTTTAAACTTTTTTCAGAAAGCTTTTTGTTTTGCTTGATTGTTTTTTCAAGTAATGCCTTTGCGTGGTCAATTTGCTGTTCTTTCGAATATTCCTGTAATGCTTGATCAATTTGGTTATCACTTATTCCTTTTTCGTATAATTCCATTTTAATCGTGCCTGGCCCTTTTTTCGTTGTATTCATTTGTGTTCTCACATATGCAACAGCAAATTCAAGATCATTTAAATACTTCAAATTATAAAGCTTATGTATAACTTCTTGGATGACCATTTCATTGATCTCTTTTTGCTTCAAATAATCTCTTACTTCCTTTTCAGATCGCATCCGATAAGAAAGATAGTGTATCGCTGTATTTACACCTTTTCGAATATCATCTTCATAATCAATTTCTGAAATGTCAAGGTCAGATAATTCTTTGCCTTTCGTTAATTGAAAACGCGCGAGCACCTCTTCGTCCACACTAAACGCATATTCGCCATCGAGAAAAATATTGTACCGTTCACTATTATTTTTTTGGATAGAAATTTTCGTTATTATCGGCATTTGAAGCATCCCTCTTCATCTTATTTCTTATTTATTTTACCATCGACTGTCGTATGTTTGCTATGTTTAAGGCAATAATGAAAATAACTGTTTAATGAAAGGGTGAAGTGACATGTCAAAGGATAAACGTGTGAAAGAGAAAAGCAATTTGCGCAGCATGCAAGCGGTAACTTATGCACATGAATTTAAGATGGCAGATCGTGCTGGAGGGTATGAACAAAAGCGTAAATCTTGAATAGCCCTGACATTATTAGATGAATTACTAAATTGAAGGCTTTGTTAAAGTCCTGTGTTGATAATGGACACCATGTTGATTGGAGCAGCAGGTGCGAGACTCCTGCGGGATCAGCTGGACAGATGAGACCCCGCAAGAGCGAAGTGATGAGGAGTTAGAAAAGTAGAGGCGGCTTGTTTATCGACGTACAAACTGGAGGGCAGCGACTGAGATAAAGGAATCATGATGAACCCAAAGGGTGAATCGATGATGACTTATCGTAAGGAGGTGACCGGAAGTTTGCTAGTCGATAGCCGCCGGAACTAGACAGGCTCATCGCAGAACCGCGAAAAAGCAAGTACCTGCTGCGGAAATCAACAATCTAGCATGTAAGGCAATCAACTGGAAAAATCAAGTCGTCATATTCTTACGGAAATGACACAACCTAGTAATGCGGGCGAGAAAAGTTCCGTAACTTGATAACTTGAAAGGGGTTTTCGTTCATGGGTCGTGCACATAAACAAAAAACTCGTGATAAAAACAAAGCTAAACTTCCTCAAGTACCGAAAAATTTAAAATCAGATGGCAAAGATGTTGAATTTTCCCAAGAGTTAGCAGATCAAGCTGATCTTGAAGCGCAAGCAAGATCGAAAGCTGCTGAACAACGTGCAAAAAATAAAAAGAAATAAGCAGGGGGTTCCCCTGCTTTTATAATGTAGCTGTTTCGTATCTTTTCGCAGCATTAATTAACTTTCGAATCGCTTCATATTCATTGTTCTGCAAATGTTCAATAATTTTACTTCCAACAACTACACCATCACAGAACTGACTTAATTCGCACACTTGCTCTGGAGTTGAAACCCCAAAACCGGCCAAAACCGGCGCAGTGGAAATCCTTTTTATCTCTTGTAAATAAGTGCCTATACCTTCACGATAAGTATTTCTAACCCCTGTAATGCCGGTAACTGTTACCGCATATAAAAATCCTTCGGTTCGTTTTGCGATTTCACGAATTCTTTCTTTTGAGCTAGTTAATGCTGCTAAACGTATGAGTGCAATATGATGACCGGAAAGCTCACCCGAAACAATCTCCTCTTCTTCAATCGGTAAATCAGGAATAATAATGCCGTCAACCCCGGCTTGTTCACAGTCCGCAGCAAACTCCTTCGTTCCGTATACAAAAATTGGATTCATGTAAGTCATTAATACGATTGGAATTTCCCTACTATTTTTATTTTTCTTTAATTCATCCAATACACCTTTTAATGTCGTCCCTGCACGAAGGGACCGAATTCCAGCCTCCTGTATGGTGGGACCGTCTGCAACGGGATCTGAAAACGGAATTCCTAATTCTAACGCAGTTGCACCGGCATCTTCAAAAAACTGGATCCTTTCATTAAGAATAGCTAATCCCCCATCACCAGCCATAATATATGGAACAAATACTTTTTCACCGTTTGCCAACACATTATCTAGAGCTTGACTTAATTTTTCTTTCCCCATTTTTACATCCCTCCTAAAATACTTTTGACCTGTTCAACATCTTTATCGCCTCTGCCTGACAAGCAGATGACCATTATTTCTTCTTTTGACATTTCTTTTGCTAATTTAGCCGCATATGCAACAGCATGGGAGCTTTCAAGTGCAGGTATTATTCCTTCTGATTTTGTTAAAAGTTTAAATGCTTCAATGGCTTCCTTATCCGTAATTGATGTATAGTTAACTCTTCCACTTTCTTTTAAAAAGCTATGTTCTGGACCAACACCAGGATAATCAAGTCCGGCAGAAACGGAATGGGCTTCTTCAATCTGACCATGTGAATCTTGAAGCAGATACGTCATTGTTCCATGCAGTACCCCAATCTTTCCGTCCGTTAATGTGGCAGCATGTTTGCCTGTGTTGATTCCAGAACCGCCTGCTTCGACTCCGTAAAGTTTGACCTCTTCATCATTAATAAAAGGATAAAACATTCCCATTGAGTTGCTGCCGCCGCCAATACAAGCAACAACTGCATCAGGAAGCAATCCAGATTGTTCGAGTATTTGCTTCCTTGTTTCTTTCCCAATCACACTTTGAAAATCGCGAACAATTTGCGGAAATGGATGTGGACCTACGACAGAGCCTAATATATAGTGGGTATCTTCTACATGACTTACCCAGTAACGAAGTGCTTCGTTTACTGCATCTTTTAATGTGCCGCTCCCTTGTTCAACACTTCTCACTTCAGCCCCAAGCAGTTCCATTCGAAATACATTTAGCTTCTGCCTTTGTATATCTTCTGTTCCCATAAATACGATACATTCCAACCCAAGAAGCGCGCACGCCGTTGCAGTTGCTACTCCATGCTGTCCGGCACCCGTTTCGGCTACCACTTTCTTTTTCCCCATCCGTTGGGTCAATAGTGCTTGCCCGAGAGCATTGTTAATTTTATGAGCGCCAGTATGATTTAAATCTTCACGCTTCAAGTAGATTTTCGGTCCACCAAACTGCTTAGTCAGATTTTCAGCAAAGTATAATGGGGTTTCCCTGCCAATGTATTGTTGGAAATAATAATCAATCTGTTGAATAAATTCAGGGTCATTCATTGCCTCATTATAGGCTTGTTCTAACTCAAGTACTGCTGGCATTAATGTTTCAGGGACAAATCTTCCTCCGAACATCCCGTAATGTCCTTTTTGATCCGGCTGGGTATAAGTTGTCATCTTTCTACACTCTCCTTTAAAGTTTGAAATGCTTGTTTAGCAATTTTTACAAATGCATCTATTTTTATTGGATCCTTTTGTCCATTCGTTTCAACCCCACTTGATACATCGATTATGGCCGGATGAACGGAATGAATCGCTGATGCAACGTTTTCCGCATTTAGTCCACCTGCAAGAATTAGCTTCTCCTTTTGAATTGGGAGGTTTTGCAGTAATGACCAATCAAACGCGATTCCATTACCACCTCGATACGCTCCCTTTGGGCTATCAATTAAGTAATATTTACAAGAAAATGTTGTTGGATCAATCTTATCTTGGATAGACCAGGCTTTAATAATTGGACGGTTTAATGATGAAGCAATTTCCGGTGTTTCATCCCCATGTAATTGAATAAAATCAAGCCCGACGTACTGACTAATCTCGTTTATTATTTCGGGTGATTCATTCACAAACACACCTACTTTTTTCACATGAGTAGGAACTTGATCGGCAATCTGTTTAGCAACAGCGGGAGATATCTTCCTTCGACTTTCCGCAAATACAAAACCAAGAAAATCAGCACCAGCATCGACTGCTACCCTTGCTGACTCCATATTGGTAATGCCGCAAATTTTCACTTTCATTTCGATCACCTTTTTACCGTAGATTTAAATGGTGTTTTCAGTTGATTAAAGGTGGCGGATAAATCAGTCGATCGCATCAAGGTTTCTCCAACAAGGATGCCCTTTACACCAGCTTGTTCCATCAGCTCAACATCTTTTTCCCCTTTAATCCCGCTTTCACCGATTAATAAAATATGTTTATCCACAACTAGACTGGCGAGTCTTTCTGTAGTAGCTAAATCAACTTTAAACGTTTTCAGGTTACGATTATTCATTCCGATAATCTTAGCATTCAGTTCAATGGCTGCTTCCAGCTCAATTTCATCGTGAACCTCCACGAGAACATCTAATCCTAAAGATGCTGCATAGTTGTATAACTGTTTCAAACGAGGCTTCGACAATGCCGCAACAATTAACAAAATAATATTCGCCCCAAAATCCTTTGCCCTGTCAATTTGAATTTCATCGATGATAAAATCCTTACATAAGATTGGCAACGAAACCGCCGCCCTTACCTCTCTTAAATCGTTCATGGAACCTTTGAAAAAAGCTTCATCGGTTAATACTGAAATAGCACCTGCGCCTAATTCTTCATAGCGTTTCGCTTGTTCGGCTGGATTTACATCCGGAAGAATGTCTCCTTTTGATGGGGATGCTCTTTTAATTTCAGCAATGATATTCATCGTTTGCGACTTTTGAAATGAATCGAAAATGGATCCAACTTTTTTCGGACAATCTTGATTTTTGCTAAAATACGTTTCCTTTAAAACTTGGACCTCTTTTACTTTTTTCGTGATGATTTCATCTAAAATGGTCATTTACATAACCCCCTCTGTTGTTCGTTGACTATATTCAATTAAATATTGCAGCTTTTGAAGCGCGGCTCCAGAGTCAATGCTTTCCTTTGCGATGGCGATGCCTTCTTGGACAGTACTCGCTAATCCGTTAGCAAAAATAGCTAATCCTGCATTAAATAAAACCGTATCACGATAAGCCCCCTTTTCACCTGTCAATACGTTCAAAAGTATTTCCGCATTCTCTCTTGAATCCCCGCCGCGAATTTCACAATTCTCATAATATGGTAGGCCAACATCCTCAGGTTTTAGTGTAAATGGAATGATATCTCCACGATCTAAAAGCACAAAATGATTTTCTCCTGATAATGACGCCTCATCCATAAAGCCTGCACCATTTAAGATTAACGCTCTCTTTCTACCAAGTCGGTGGAGAACACTTGCCATCATCTCAAGCATGTCGCGACGATAAATACCTAATAGCTGTGTCTCAAGATCAATCGGATTCGTTAATGGGCCGATTAAATTAAAGATAGTTGGAATCTTTAAATCCCTTCGTATTTTCATGATTCTTTTTAAGCTTGGATGGAGATTCGGTGCGAACAAAAAAGCAATTCCATTTTCCTCAAGAATTTCGTGTATTTGCTCCGCCCGAAAATTCAGCGATACGCCTAAGTTTTCTAATACATCTGCACTCCCTGTTCGACTAGACACACTTCGATTTCCATGTTTTGCGATCTTAATCCCTGCTCCAGCGATGACAAATGCGGATGTTGTACTAATATTAAAGCTTTGAGAACCGTCTCCCCCTGTTCCGCAATTATCCATGACAGGTCCGACACTACTTCCGATCAGTATCGACTTTTCCCGAATTACTTGAACGAGACCAGCTATTTCTTCAGCCGTTTCACCTTTTACTTTTAACGCAGCTAAAAATGCACCCATCTCACTTTCCGATACATCTTCAGTAAATAAATAATCTGCCGCATTCGTCATCTCCTCATAGGTTAAATTTTGTTGATCCATCATTTTTTCAAGATATGCTTTCATACGAATTCTCCTTTCTCATTTCCATTAAAAAGTTCTGAATGATTTCCTTCCCTGTTTTTGTTCCAATGGATTCAGGGTGAAATTGAACACCGTACAGCGGAAAACTTTCATGTTTGATCGCCATGATTTCTTGATCATCCATTGAGGTAGCTGCAATAATAAAATCAGATGAAAGACTATTTTTATCAATTACGAGTGAGTGATAGCGCATCACTTCAAGCGGCTGGGTCATATATTGAAACATCCCTTCTCCGCAATGAAGGATTCTTGATATTTTTCCATGTTTAATTTCTTTTGCTTGAACGATCTTTGCTCCAAACGCGGCAGCAATTGCCTGATGTCCTAAACAAACACCAAGGATTGGGATACGCTGATAAAAAGCTTGGATTACATCCATACAGATCCCCGCCCGTTCCGGGATACCAGGTCCTGGTGAGAGGACGATCGCCTCTGGTTTCATTCCCTTTAGTTTCTCAATCGTTATTTCATCATTTCGAAATACTTCTACCTTTTCACCTAACTCCGAAAGATATTGAAAAAGGTTATAAGTAAAAGAATCATAATTGTCTAGCAAGATGATCATCTTTGTTCACCTCCAGAAGTGACTTTGCCTTATTCAATGTCTCGATATATTCATTTTCGGGTATGGAGTCATGGACAATCCCTGCTCCGGCCTGTAAATAAGCTACATTATCTTTAATGACCAATGTTCGAATAGCAAGTGCGAAATCCATGTTTCCATTCACATTTATATAGCCGATGGCGCCTGCATAAACGCCACGTTTCTGCTTTTCAAGTTCATTAATGATTTGCATCGCACGAATTTTTGGTGCCCCGGAAACTGTTCCAGCTGGTAAACAAACTTTTAACGCATCGATGCCTGTAAACTCTGGTCTCATCGTACCTTTCACTTCCGAAACGATATGCATTACATGCTGGTATTTTTCAATGACCATGTATTTTGGGATTGTAATACTGCCTGGTTCACAAACTCTACCAATATCATTCCTGCTTAAATCAACCAACATCCGATGTTCAGCCAATTCCTTTTCATCTTCTAACAGCTCTTTTTCATAATTAGAATCTTCCGCTTTTGTATTGCCTCTTGGTCTTGTTCCGGCAATTGGATTTGTTATTAATTCCGAACCAACGGTTTTAATTAAGCTTTCAGGTGATGCACCGAGCAGAACATATTCTTCAAAGTCGATGTAAAACATGTATGGCGAAGGATTGGCATTTCTTAGCTTTCGATAAAATTGAAACGGATCACTTTCCATCCTTCCTTTCATTTTCTGTGACAAAACAATTTGAAAAATGTCCCCTTCTCGGATAAATTCTTGTGCGATTTGTACCTTTTTTATAAAATCCTCTCTTTCCATCAACGGTTTGAATGTGATGGGATCATTCGTCAAATCGTACATATAATGCTGTTCTTTAGTAGAAAGGGACTCTTTTATTTCCGTTATTTTTTCAATTAAATCATTTTCTGTTCGATCGCCATTAAGGTTAAGTGAAACGATAAACATCATTTGGGTTTTGTGATCAAAAATGATTACGTCTTGATAAAACATGAAATGGACATCAGGTAATTGTTGTTCATCCTCTAAGTCCGGGCCAATGTTTTCATATTGACGAACGGCATCATATCCAATGAAGCCGATTCCTCCGCCAAAAAAGGGGAAATCTAGTGGGAATTGTTCGAGCTTTGGGATGTATTTTTTTAATAGGTCCAGTGGTTTTCCTTTTTCTGTTTTTACTGTTTTATTGCGCTTGCTTACGAATACTTGGTCACTTTCACCAATGAACTCCATGTATGGGTTCATTCCGATAAAGGAATATCGACCATTGCCATCATGTTTGAGTGAGCTTTCTAGTAAAAATTTCTTCTTGCCGTTTAAGCGATTAAAGACAGCAATGGGGGTTAACATGTCTGCGTTCATTTGGATAAATTTATACTCGGCTTTGGAAATCATTTTTGGTCCTCCTTATAAAATAGATTGTGCTGAGACCGTTGCTTTCCGCTATAGGCAGTCGCTTTCCACTATTAATTTTCGAAATTGGACCGTTCCTTTCCGCTGCAGGCACTTGCTTTCCGCGGGGAGGAAGTCGAGCCTCCTCAGCGCTTTTGCGCTTGTGGGGTCTCGACCTTTCCTCTATATCCCGCAGGAGTCAAGCGCCTTTCGCTCCAATCCACTCTGCGTTTCTAAAATCGTTATTAACAGCATTCTTTTTAGAAAAGTGCCTAAATAAAAAAGTCCCCTATAAACACATACATTTCTGTGTTTATAGAGGACGATTTCGTTCGCGGTGCCACCTCTTTTTGAAGGGAGTTATTCCCTTCCTCTTTTCAGGTACGAGAACTGAGTTCTGATACCCTATCCTTATAACGGTGGAGGCCGTGTTTCCCTACTTTATGTTCAAGAAACCTCTCATAAGTCCATTCCGTTTCACTCCTCGTACCGGATTCACACCAACACCGGCTCTCTGCGACGATTTTAGTTTAACGTACTCCTCTTATTCAATGATTTATCCATATAAAATTTTCGTAAAGTTTGTTGGTTTTGGGAATGAGCCGTTCCTTTCCGCTATAGGCACTTGCTTTCCTCTATATCCCGCAGGAGTCAAGTGCCTTTTGCTCCAATCCACTCTGTGCGATTAGAGCTACAATGTTTTAGAAAAAGTCATGCCTTAGAAAAACGCAAAAAGGCCCCTCATCCAAAAGGACGAGGAACCCGTGGTACCACCTTTATTAGCTGAAAAACAGCTCACTTTGACAGTATCAAGTTCGATAACTTAATACCCGTCTCTTGTAACGATGAGACATTCGCCAAAGCCTACTGTTCAAAATTGATTTTCGGTTTGGATGCTCCGAAGTCCATTCATTTATACGTTCACACTGGTTCACACCAACCACCAGCTCTCTTTAAGTGTTCATATAAATTACTACTCTTCATCAACGCAAATTCATTTAAAATTATTGTTTATTATATTATTACTGATGAATTAGAATGTCAAGTGAATACGTAAATTAATCATTCGTAAAATTTCGACATTCATTATACTTTAAACTTTTTCAATAAAATTTGTAATTCTTCAGCCATTGTTGCTAGACTTCTTGCCGATGCATTGATTTCTTCCATGGAAGCTACTTGCTCTTCGGTTGTTGCCGCAATCTCTTCGGTACTTTCGGAACTTTCCTTGGCAATCGTGGCAAGTTCATTTGCTGTCGATGCAACTTCCTGAACACTTGCAGTAATCTGCTCGGAAATGGCAGCTACCTCTTCTACCTGTGGAGCTACTTTCTGCATTCCTTTTAAAATTTCATCAAATTGCTCAATTGTATCGTTAGAAATAAGGAGACCTTTTTGAACATCTTGATTCGTTTTTTCCATTACTTGGACAGAATTTTCTGTATCACCTTGAATCGCGATAATTAATTCATAAATTTTTCCTGCAGATTGCTTAGATTGTTCGGCAAGTTTACGAATTTCATCAGCAACGACCGCAAAGCCTTTCCCGTGTTCACCAGCTCTTGCTGCTTCAATTGCAGCATTCAACGCTAATAAATTTGTTTGTTCGGCAATGCTGCTAATCATTTCAATAATTGAACTTATCTGATTGGAGCGATCAGCTAAGGACTTTATCATTTCATCCAGTTCTTTTACCGAATGGTTGATTGACTGCATTTGTTCAACATTTCGTTGTACATATTCTCCGCCTTTTTTAGCTGTTTCCGTTGTTTGATTCGTTAAATCTGTTACAACCGCCGAGCTTTCAGAAACACGTTCCATTCCCATTGCTACTTCTTCTAATGCTTGTGCATTATTTTGCAGCCCAATCATTTGATTTTCAACACCTGTAGAAATCTGACTGATAGCAGTTGAAACTTGTTCAGTTGCACTAGTCGTTTGTTCTGCACTCGCATTTAATTGTTCTGCTGATGCAGCTAGCTGTACCGCATTTAAATCTACCTTCTGGATTAAATGACGGAGATTATCAGACATTTGATTAAATGTTTGGGCAAGTTCACCAAGTTCATCTTTCGTTCTAACCGGAATCGTTTCCGTTAAGTCACCTTCACTAATATTTTTGGCCGACTTTCTTAATCTTACTAATGGTCTTCTTATAGAACGGATGAGTAAATAATTCATAGAAGCACCAATCAGTCCAGAAATGAGTACGACCAAAATAGTCGTCTTTAAGATTGGATTTGCTTGATCTTCGATTTCTGAAGATAACATCGTTCCACCAATCTTCCATCCCGTTAACTTATTCGTCGTATAGACCATGTTTTTGTGGTCACCTTTATAATCATATTCAAACGAACCGGATGTTTTTTGATACATTTTGTCGAAGAATTTCTCGTTCGCGGTACTTCCCGCTTCCTCTGTCGGATGAACAACATACTGTTTCTGTTTATCTAAAATAAACGTGTAGCCGGCAATACCAACTTTCGTACGGTTGGAAATTTCGTTCAATTTACGCAAGTTCATATCAATTCCAATGACACCTGAGCCATCATTCGTCGTTTGGGCAATCGTAACAACCATGTCACCCGTTGATGATGAAACATATGGCTCTGTAATAATTGTTTCTCCTTTTTTCTCCATCGCTTCTTGATACCATGGGCGTTTTCTTGGATCGTAATCATCCGCCTGGTGTTTCTTTGGCTCTTGAATCATCATCCCATCATTTGTTCCTACATAAATACTGATTAAATCAGGATGAAGAACATTATATTGCGCAAAGATTTTTCTAATTTCCGGGCTCTCTATTCCTTTATACTGTGTGTTCGTAATATTTTGGGCAAAGTATGTAGCATCTTTCATCGTAGGTATAATGATATCTTCTATCGTCTTATCAAGTACTCCGATACTATTCGAAGCACTCATGGATAACTCCTTCTTAATTTGCTTTTTTGCACTGAAGTAAGAAATGGATCCAATTACAATCGAAGGAATTACTAAAACCAATGTAAAGTAGATTATTATTTTCTTAATCAAACTTGGTTTTGTCATTTTTTTTATAACGGTTTGCATAAAATATACTCCTTAGTTATTTAAAATCTTTCATACCGTGTTGAAATTCTTAGAAATTCAGAGAACTAATGAGAGTTTACTATAATTTTGAAATTGCGAGAAGATGATTAGTTAATTTCAGAATAGTAGTTTTATATTAGTAAATGATGATTTTTAAAAATTTAACTCTTTACAAAACTAAAGTGTATTTGGTAGAATATTTGAAACAATTAATAATTTAACAAAGTGATGATGAAGATGGTTTGAAGAAAAGAGCTTCAGAAAGTCGGTGGTTGCTGTAAACCGATGCATTTTCTTCAAGAACCGAGCACTTCTGAACTGGACAGTTGAATGATAAGTAGGCTGTCACGGCTTAATGTCGTTATTTTTCTCCGAGGTTACTTTTTGTAACAAAAGAGGGTGGCACCACGTATATGACGTCCCTCATAACATGGCATATTTGTCTGTTATGAGGGACTTTTTTAATTATGGCCAGCTCCGCGCTTCTTCTATTTTCGTAAAGAAAGGATGAAAAATATGCTTCTCAATCAGCACTATTTATTTACTCCTGGTCCGACACCTGTTCCTGAGCGAGTGAAACTTGCCATGAATCAACCGATGATTGGCCATCGCAGTCAAACGTTTGCCCATTTATTAGAAGAGGTTTCTACACATCTGATGCCCATATTTGGGTCAAAAAATCCCGTTCTCCTATTAACAGGCAGTGGGACATCCGCCTTGGAAACGGCTGCTGCAAATATTATTGAAGAGGGTGATCATGTCGTCGTCATTGTTACAGGTGCCTTCGGAGACCGATTTGCAAGTATTTGTGAAGCATTCGGGGCGAATGTTCATCGCTTAACAATTGAATGGGGAAAGATTTGTACGCCAGATGAATTAGAGGAATTTTTAAAACTGCTGGATGTCAATATTAAAGCCGTGTTTGCAACGTATTGTGAAACATCTACAGGTGTTCTCAATCCCATTCAACAACTTGGCGACGTAACAAAACGTTTAACGGATTCTCTTTTTATCGTCGATGGAGTCAGCTGTATTGGCGCTGTGCCCGTTGACATGGAATCTTGGCACATAGATATATTAGTTTCGGGGTCACAGAAAGCTTTAATGCTGCCACCCGGATTGGCATTTATCGCAGTTAATGATACAGCGAAAAACACAATTCGCACATGTCGAACAAAACGTTTTTATTTAGATTTAAATCGCTATTTTTCATCCTATGAAAAGGAAAAATCGACTCCATTTACACCCGCTGTTTCACTCATAGCCGGGGCTCTCGAGGTTTGCTATATGATTGAAGAAGAAGGACTCAATCAAGTGATTGCTAGACACCAGCTATTGAAAAAAATGATGCGTGAAGGATTAAAAGCGATAGAGCTTCCACTCCTTGTTTCAGATGCTTATAGCTCACCTACCGTAACTGCGGTCAAACCAGCCCCTGGAACAGCAAGTACAATCAAAAAAATCCTGCAAGATAACTATTCTATTACGATAGCTGGAGGTCAAAAACAGCTTAAAGGTGAAATATTTCGGATTGGGCATATGGGTTACTGCACTCCTTTTGATATTTTACAAGTATTAAACGGACTTGAAATGACTTTAAATAAATTGGATGGAAGGAATGCTTTTGGCAAGGCAATAAAAGCCGCTGAGGAGGTATGGAGTCAACATGTATAAAGTATTAGTGACAGATTCAATTAGCGATATAGGTTTAAAAAAGTTATATGAACATCCTGAATTTCTTGTCGATAAAAATAATAATCTTACAGAACCGGAACTATGTGAAATGATTAAAGACTATGATGCCCTTATTGTCCGCAGTCAAACCATTGTTACGAAGAATCTATTAGAACACGCCACTAGATTAAAAGTAATCGCACGTGCAGGGGTAGGAATCGATAATATTGACCTCGATTCAGCCACTCGAAAAGGGATCATCGTTATTAATGCACCAGGAGCAAACACGATAGCCGCTACGGAGCATACGTTAGCTATGCTGCTCTCCCTAGCTCGTAAAATCCCCCATGCCCATCAATCGACATCACAAGGAGAATGGAAACGCGGCGCCTTTAAAGGGGTTGAACTCTATGAAAAAACACTTGGAATTGTAGGCATGGGAAAAATCGGGACTGAAGTTGCCAAACGCGCAAAAAGTTTCCAAATGGAAATTTTAGGATTTGATCCTTATTTATCTGAGGAACGGGCACAAAAACTTGGCATTACAAAAGCTAGTCTGGATGAAATTGCTAAGCAATCCGACTTTATCACTTTCCATACACCGCTAACGCCTGAAACGAAAGGCTTAGTAAATGATGAATATATAAGCAAAATGAAAAATGGTGTGCGACTCGTTAACTGTGCACGGGGTGGAATTATCGTTGAGTCCGCCTTACTCCATGGCCTCCAAAGCGGACAAATTGCAGGTGCAGCACTCGATGTCTTTGAGCAGGAACCCCCAACTAACTTAGACCTACTTCAACATCCAAACATCATCGCCACGCCACATTTGGGAGCATCAACTGAAGAAGCGCAAGAAAAAGTCGCTAAGGAAGTAAGCGAAGAAATCATTAATATTTTTGAAACACATTCCATTCGCCACGCCATCAATATGCCACAGATTACTGGCGAAGTTCAGCAAAAGTTGAAGCCGTTTTTAGAATTAGGTGAGCAAATTGCCCAATTAGCAATTCAGCTTTTTAAGCTGGCCCCCGATAAAATTGACATTCGCTATTCTGGGGAGTTAATAGAGGAAGATACAAGTCTGTTAACGAGAACGATGATAAAAGGAATCCTTGCTTATCATTTAAGTGATTCTGTCAATATCATAAACGCTTTCCATTTATTAAAGGAACACGGCCTTACTTACAACGTAGAGAAAAATGCTCCCAATAAAGGTTTCTCCAATTATATGGAATTAAGTCTATTTAAAGAAAACGAAATTGTCGTTATCGGTGGTACGGTATTAAATGGCTATGGCACGCGGATTGTTAAAATGAATAACTACCGAATCGATGTGAAGCCTGAACAACACCTTCTCTATATTAAACATGAGGATCGTCCGGGAATGATCGGACTCGTGGGCTCCATCCTTGGAGACTACCATATTAACATTGGTACGATGCAGGTAGGCCGTGAAACAATTGGCGGCGAGGCAATCATGGTGCTTACGTTAGATAAAAAAATAGGTGATGATGTCATCTATTCTTTAAAACTACTAAATGGCTTAGAAGAGGTAGAAATTCTCGAGCTATCGAAAGAAGTAGCAGTCGTTGAAAATTATTAAACATGCAACATTATTTTTCCATCAATTAATGGCATACAAATGATGTATGCCATTTTTTTGAAAGTCAACTTCAGCTTACACTTCTATCTGTTTAATAACCTTTGCTGGATTGCCGCCAACGACTACATTATCCGGTACATTTTTAGTAACTACAGCCCCCGATGCAATAACAACATTGTTACCTACAACAACACCCGGATTGATTATGGCACCTCCACCAATCCATACATTATCTCCAAAAGTAATCGGTTTCGCATACTCTTTTCCGGAATTACGTTCAGCAGGATGAAGTGGGTGTGTTGCAGTATATATCTGCACACTAGGCCCTAGCATACAATTATCTCCAAATCTCACTTCACACACATCTAATATTGTACAATCAAAATTAGCAAAAAAATTCTCACCAACATATGTGTTACAACCATAATCAAATCTTATATTTGGCTCCATTTTTATATGTTCACCAGTTGATCCGAGTAACTCCTTCAATAATTTAGTACGTTTATCGCCTTCCGTATCAGCGGTTTGATTATACATTCTAACCAATCGTCTTGCATTTTCTCTATCTTTCATTAATTCGGGATTAGACGGGTTATACATTTCCCCAGCTAACATTTTTTCTTTTTCTGTTTTCATTTTTTTAAACTCCTTTTCATAAGTGCTCGATAATGAAAAACATATCAAATAAAATCTTTGGTAACAACACCTTTAGGCAAATTGACCGGTTTAAAATTTATGCCTATGGTTCACAAATTCCATTCTATGATCCACAAAACCCGATCTATGCGGCTCAAATTCGATTCTTTGATCCACAAACCGAATCCGACATAATAAAAACCCGCCTATATAGACGAGTTTTATTCTCTGAACCTTTCTTACCTAATCATCGAAAAAACAATGCTTTTCACATCTAATACAGAATCAAGAATAAAATCTGCTCGATGTTCCTCGAATTCCTTTCTTCCTGTTAATCCTGTTAATACAGCAGCAAATTGACATCCCATCTTTCTCGCTGCTAAAAGATCCGCAAATGAATCTCCAACGATCAGTATTTGGTCGCCATGCTCCAGTGGCAATTGTTCCTTTAAACAACTTTCCACAGAAGTTTGTTTCCCTTTCAATGCTTGAATATATGTGTACGGATGGGGCTTTGCCAATGGTTCGCACTCCTGATGTTCCTTTTCCGCAACAAGCACATTGTCAGCAGTAACAATACGATTGGGATCAAAATATTTTAGCCACTGTAAGTATTCAAACGGTTTAATCGTTTCAAGCTCCGGCCGCCCCGTACCAATTCCGATTGTTAGTCCGGCATCCGTTAAATCTTGGAACAATCGGCTAATTTCTTCGCGTGAAGCCAATGTTTGTTCATCTGTTAAAAATCCTTTTTTGCCTTTCTGAACAGATGGCCTTCCTGTCGAGGATAGAACATATTCATCGCCAACATACCATTCTTGAGAGACATGTTCACATATTGACCAAAGTACACTTTTCCCGCTAAAAATCTCAGTCTTTACTCCTAATTTTTTTTCCGCCAGTATATTTAAAAAATCAAATAATTCCGTTTCTGATTGTTGAAATTCGGGGATGAACAGGTCGAATTGAACTTTAGGATCATACTTGGATAAGACCTCGTTTATTTCAAGCAGTGTTTTTCGATCAATATCATTTTTTAACCACTCGGAAATCTTTGCTTGTTCTTTATCCTTTATCTGTGATAAAAGCTGAATAAGCTGAAAGCTAAATGTGAGATAAATCATATCCCAATTCGCATTTAAACCTTTCGATTTTAAAAATTTCAGAACCCGGTCATTGACGAAAACGGCATTACGAATAGAAGCAATTTCTTCATCATTAAATGTAGTTTTAAATTGATCTGCTCCTAGTCCTAAATACTTTTCACTATGTATTATCTCCCACACCGTTAGCGCAGAAGCATCAAAATACCGCTCTTCACTTAACAAAACTCCATCTATATCAAACAAAATTGTTTGAACCATGATCATCCTCCTTTATCTTATTAGTGTATCACAGATCGATATCCATAGGAAAAACCACTGCCTGAATCGGCAGTGATTCATACTAATTTTACATTTTCTTCATATTTCGTAATCTTATCTTCAAGCATCATTGTTACTGCGATATCATCTAATCCTTTCAAAAGCGTCTCTTTCTGGTATGGATCAATGTCAAAATGAAGTTGTTCCTCATCAAGAATTAGTTTCTGATTTTCCAGGTCAACCGTCATGAATAGCTTTTCCGTTTCAGATCTTTCGAGTAATGATTGAGTATCTAACGTAATCGGTAATATGCCATTTTTCAAACAATTATTATAAAAAATGTCTGCAAAGCTAGGGGCGATGATTACTTTAAATCCGTAATCTTGCAGTGCCCACGGGGCATGCTCACGAGAGGATCCACAACCAAAATTAGCTCCGGCAACGAGTATTTGTGCGCCTTGATATTTTTCTTGGTTAAGAGGAAACACCTCAATAACTTCTCCTTTGTCATCATATCTCCAATGATAAAAAAGACATTCTCCAAACCCTTTTCTTTCAATTCTTTTTAAAAATTGCTTCGGGATGATTTGGTCCGTATCGACATTTGTTCTGTCTAATGGTAAAACTAATCCTTTAAATGTTTCAAATGGTTGCACCAATACTCACCTCCTATTGATAAACTTTCTCTATTTTTCTTACATCTACAAATCTGCCATTAATAGCTGCTGCTGCGGCCATTTCAGGACTGACAAGATGGGTTCTTGATCCATTCCCTTGACGCCCTTCAAAGTTACGGTTCGAAGTAGAAGCACATCTTTCACCTGCAGGAACGACATCCGCATTCATCGCCAGGCACATACTGCATCCGGATTCACGCCATTCAAATCCCGCTTCAATAAAGATTTTATCCAGACCTTCAGCTTCAGCTTGAGCTTTCACTGTTTGCGAACCCGGTACTACCAAGGCTCTCACATTTTTGTGGACATGATTTCCCTTTACTACATCCGCTGCTTTACGCAAATCACTTAATCTGGAATTCGTGCAGGAACCAATGAAGACATGTTGAATTTCAATATCCTGAAGGGATGTACCTTCCGTTAATCCCATGTAATGAAGCGCTTTTCGTACTGACTCTTTTTCACTATTACTCTCAATTTCTTCAATGATAGGCAATTGATCATTAATTGATAAACACATAGATGGGTTCGTTCCCCAAGTTACTTGGGGTTCAACAGTATCAGCATCTATTTCAATGGTTCGATCATATTTCGCACCATCATCTGTAGCAAGGCTTAACCAATAGTCAGCACATTTTTCAAATTCTTCTCCTGTAGGAGCGTACTTTCTTCCGTGTAAATAGGAAATAGTTGTTTCATCAGGACTGATTAAGCCAGCTCTTGCCCCTGCTTCAATAGACATATTACAAATTGTCATTCGTTCATCCATCGACATTTTCCGAATCGCTTCACCTGTATACTCAACAATATGTCCTGTACCAACATCAATCCCGAATTTTCCTATGATCGCTAAAATTAAATCTTTCGCTGTCACACCATACCCTAGATTGCCATTCACCTTTATTTGTAATGTTTTGGGACGGCGTTGCCATAACGTTTGGGTGGCGAGTACATGCTCAACTTCACTTGTTCCGATTCCGAAAGCAATTGCACCAAACGCACCATGTGTCGATGTATGACTATCCCCACAAACAATGGTTTTACCGGGTGTCGTTAATCCTAGCTCAGGACCGATGACATGGACAATCCCTTGGTCAGGATGATCAATACCTGCAAGGGGGATGTTAAATTCTTCACAGTTTTTCTCTAATGTACTCATTTGTTTTTTAGCAATCGGATCATTTAAAATTCGTTGCTTTGTTGTGGCAACATTATGATCAACAGTTGCAAAAGTCAGATCCGGTCTTCTCACTGTACGATTATTGTTCCTCAAGCCTTCAAAGGCTTGAGGAGACGTTACTTCATGCACTAAATGTAAATCAATATATAGCAAGTCTGGCTTCCCTTGTTCTTGATGGATCAAATGCTGATCCCAAATTTTTTCTATAATATTTTTTGGTTGCATATTAATCCTCCTAAATATAAGCCGTTAAAATTCCTGAAATTGCTTGGTTTTCATTAATAGAATCTATAATTTTATTAACCATTTTGGTTGTGCTCACTCGTGTTCCTTGTTGTAAGTGTAAATCCCCGGTATGAAATCCATCATTCAATACTTTCATAACGGATTCCTCAATAATGCTTGCCTCTTTGTCAAGTCCAAACGAAAATTTAAGCATTAAAGCAACAGACAATACCATCCCTAGTGGATTCGCAAGGTTTTTCCCCGCAATATCAGGTGCTGATCCATGTACAGGTTCATACAGACCAACCGCGTCACTTCGTAAACTAGCGGAAGGAAGCATACCTAGTGAGCCGGTAATCATAGAAGCTTCATCACTTAAAATATCTCCGAAAAGATTTTCCGTTACGATGACATCAAATTGCTCAGGTCGGTAAATTAGCTGCATAGATGCTGAATCGACAAGCATATGCTCTACCTGAACATCAGGATAATTAGCGGATAATCGATTGACGACCTCACGCCACATTCGGCTTGATTCAAGTACATTTGCCTTGTCTACTGAGGTCAGTTTTTTCCTTCGTTTTCTAGCCAATTGAAATGCTTTGTCTACTACTCTTTCAATTTCTTGGATATTATAAACTAATGTATCAACGGCTAACTCTTTATTGTCTCCCCGTCTTTCACTCGGTTTTCCAAAATAAAGTCCACCAGTTAATTCACGAACAATCAATAAATCAACATGTTCAATGACTTCTTTTTTTAAAGTTGAGGCATGAATTAGCGGTTCATAGGCACAGACCGGGCGCAGATTAGCAAAAAGACCAAGTTCCTTTCTAATACGAAGCAGCCCTTGTTCTGGTCGAATAGTTTGGGATGTTGCTTCCCATTTCGGACCACCAACCGCCCCTAAAAGAATCGCATCGCTCTTGGAACATAAATCTAACGTTGTATCGGGAAGCGGATTACCACATTCATCGATGGCTGCACCACCAATCAAGCCTTCTTCGAAAATAAAATCATGTTGAAAACAATCCGATATTGCTTGAAGGACTCGTACAGCACCTTGCATTACTTCAGGTCCAATCCCATCACCAGGTAAAATTGCGATTCTTTTTTTCATAACCCTTGCCTCCTCTGTTTTTGGGTTCGTATAGAGTGAAATAATCTTAAAGCCGATTATTTCCTTATTGCTATTTTGTAACCAGCCTAATACAGTATCAAATCAGGGCATATTTTCGCAAAAAATTTGTAGTATCTATATTTGTTTGGCTGATTTTATTTAGTTTTTATTTCAAAATAACGAGGTTTGCGAAAAGAGCCTCCTCTATTTTTTGTTATACTTGAAGTCGTTCTTTCTTTATTTCTTCCTGTACAATGACGCGATTTACTGCATTTAAGTATGCTCTTGCCGATGCTTCTAACACATCTTGCGCTGAACCTCTGCCTCCAGATTCGATTCCATCATATTTCACTTTTACATAAGCATCTGCCAGTGCATCTCTTCCGGATCCAATGGATTGCAGCTTATAATCCATTAATTCGATAGGCTCAACAATCATGCGGGATAAGGTGTTATAAATTGCCTCCACACTACCGGCACCTGTTGCTGCTTCCTCCAAGAATCTTCCGTCCGGTGCCTTAACAACAACTGTAGCCGTAGGCACATTATTCGTTCCATATTGCACTTGTATATTTTGAAGTTCATATGTTCTTACATTTATTTGTTCGGTTTGCTTATCAGTAAGGATCGTAAATAAATCGTCTTCGGTTACTTCCTTTTTCCGATCTGTTAATGCTTTGAACGAATCAAACGCCTCTTTTAATTTTTCTGGAGTAAGTTCGAAACCGAGTTCAAATGCTTTTTGCTTGAATGCATGTCTTCCAGAGTGTTTCCCTAGTGGAAGACTATTTGATGATACCCCGATTAATTCCGGTGTAATAATTTCATAAGTAGAAGCTTCTTTTAACACTCCATCTTGGTGGATACCCGATTCATGTGCGAAAGCATTTGCTCCGACGACAGCTTTATTTCCCGGCACGACCATACCTGTCAATTTACTAATCAACTGACTTGTATGTTTGATTTCCTTTAACTTTAAGCCTGTTTTCGCTTTGTAATAATCATTTCTAATATGCAAAGCGACCGCAATTTCCTCTAATGCAGCATTTCCAGCTCTTTCGCCAATACCATTGATCGTACCTTCAATTTGTCTTGCACCGTTTTCAATTGCAGATAAAGAATTGGCAGTGGCCATCCCAAGATCGTCATGACAATGGGCAGATAGTATAACCTGATCAATATTTGGAACATTTTGTTGGATAAATGTAAAGAGGTTCCCGTATTCTTCAGGTGTACTGTAGCCAACTGTATCGGGCAAATTAATAACTGTAGCGCCTGCTTTGATTACCTCAGTAATGATTTTCACTAAAAACCATTTATCTGAACGACTCGCATCCTCTGCAGACCATTGTACTTGTGGAAATCTTTGTTTTGCGTATTTAACTGCTTCTACCGCTGATGCTAATACTTCTTCAGGTGATTTCTGCAACTTATACGTCATATGGATTGGAGAGGTTGCTAGAAAAATATGAAGTCGTGGTTCTGCTGAATCTTTTAATGCGTCCCAAGCAATATCAATATCCTGTTTATGTGCTCTCGCTAATCCTGTTACAGAGCTGTTGCGAATCGACTTAGCAATCGTTTGGACCGCTTGAAAATCCCCTTTAGAGGAAGCGGGAAAACCCGCTTCCATAATGTCAACTCCAAGTCTCTCCAGTTGTTTGGCTATTTCCAATTTCTCTAATTCATTCAAATTGACACCTATTGACTGTTCGCCGTCTCTAAGAGTCGTATCGAATATATTAATTTTTTGCATATGCTGCCACTTCCTCTTGTTTTTGTTGTTTTTTAACAAATGGCATAAGCTTACGTAATTCCTCACCTACAACTTCAATTGGATGCTGATTTTCACTTGAATTAATCGCATTAAATACCGGGCGATTTGCTTGGTTTTCAAGAATCCATCCTTTAGCAAATTGGCCGGATTGGATTTCTTTTAACAATTCACCCATGCGTTTTTTCGTTTCATCATTCACGACTCGAGGACCGGAAACGAAATCACCCCATTGCGCTGTATCTGAAATGGAATAGCGCATTCCTTTCAATCCACCTTCATAAATTAAATCAACAATTAATTTCATTTCATGAAGACATTCGAAGTAAGCTACTTCCGGCTGGTATCCCGCTTCCGTTAATGTCTCAAAACCAGCTTTAATCAAGGATGTTAATCCACCGCATAATACGGCCTGTTCTCCAAATAGATCTGTTTCCGTTTCTTCTTTAAATGTTGTTTCTAACACTCCTGCTCTCGCACCGCCAATCCCTTTTGAATAGGCTAATGCTACTTCCTTCGCTTCACCGGAAACATCTTGGTATACCCCAATTAATGCTGGAACTCCCGCACCTTCAACAAATGTACGTCGTACTAAATGGCCGGGACCCTTCGGTGCTACAAGAAACACATCTACATTTTCAGGTGGGACGATTTGGTTAAAATGAACATTGAAACCATGTGCAAATGCAATTGCTTTTCCAGGATAAAGTGCTGGTTCAATTTCTTCTTTATATACTTGTGTTTGTCTTTCGTCTGGTAAAAGTACCATTATCAAATCTGCTTCTTCACTAGCTTCTTTCACTGTTTTTACAGAAAAGCCATCCTGTTCTGCCTGCTCCCACGACTTTCCTTTTCGTAAGCCAATAACAACATCAAAGCCGCTGTCGCGTAAGTTTTGTGCATGTGCATGCCCTTGTGAACCATATCCTACCACTGCAATCTTTTTATTTTTTAAAACCTCTACTTGAATATCAGAATCGTAATATACTTTTGCCATGTCTAATCTTCTCCTTTTTTTGGTTGTGCTAAACTTGGTTGTTGATTTCCGCTCCGGGCACTTCGCTCCAATCAACAGAGTTTCACAGAAACAACAATCATCTCTAGCACTGCCTTTTTTAAAAAATTTTTTGGTTACATTTATAATGAGAGCCTATTTCAATAATGAGTATGATGTCAGCTCGGTCACCTGTTTTTGTGAGCCTCTTAAAAAGGCTGTTAATCCTGTTCTAGCTATTTCTTTAATTCCATATGGTTTTAGCAAATCGATTAATGCTTCGATTTTGCTTGTGTCCCCTGTCACTTGGATTGTAATGCTTTCGCGACTTACATCGATGATTGAGGCTCGAAATGGCTCAACAATTCCACCGATTTCATTGCGCGTTTGTGAATTACTAAATACTTTTATTAATGCCAACTCCCTTGCCACAATGGCTTGATCGGTAATATCAGCTACCTTAAGAACATCAATGAGTTTGTTCAATTGTTTCGTCAGTTGCTCAACTTGTTGTTCTTCTTCCACATTGACGACAATCGTCATTCGTGAAATTTCGTCGTTTTCTGTTCTTCCTACAGTAATGCTGTCAATATTAAATTGTCTTTTTGACAAGACTCCTGTGACCCGATTCAATACCCCGCTTTGGTTTAAAACGGTTGCTGTTACGACACGTTTCATGGCTTCACCCCTATCATTTCGTGCAATCCTTTTCCTGGTGCAATCATTGGATAGACATTTTCTTCTTGTTTGACGCGGCAATCAATAACAACTGGTGTGGAATCGGTTAATACAGATGGTAATACCTCTTTTGCCTCCTGCTCAGTAGTAATTCTTACTCCCTTAATTCCATAGCTTTCTGCCAGCTTAACAAAATCGGGTTGAACCGGTATTTTTGAATAGGAATACCGTTCTTCATAAAATGTTTGCTGCCATTGCCTTACCATTCCAAGGGATAAATTGTTGATAATCACCACTTTCACTGGAAGGTTCAATTCTTTTACAACAGAAAGTTCTTGTAATGTCATTTGAAATCCGCCATCACCAACAATGGCGACTACCGTCTGTTCTTGATTGGCTAGTTGTGCGCCAATTGCAGCCGGAAAACCAAATCCCATTGTTCCAAGTCCACCAGAAGTTACCCATTGATGTGGTTTGGAAAAATGATAGTATTGGGCGGCCCACATTTGATGCTGACCGACATCTGTCGTGACGACTGCCTCTCCATTTGTGTATTGATGAATGAGCTCAATTACTCTTTGTGGAGACAATTCTTCTCCATCGTTGCTATGCCATAATGGATACATTTTTTTGTTTTTCGATAATTTTTCGTTCCAATTTTTGAAATTTCCTGTTGATGATTCTTCATCTAAAATCTTCGTTAGTGCTGCCTTTGCATCTGCGACGATTGGAATATGTGTTAGCACATTTTTACCAATTTCAGCTGCATCAATATCAATGTGCGCGACGACTGCATTTGGAGCAAAATGTTTCAAGTTACCTGTTAATCGGTCATCAAAGCGTGCCCCAATATTAATAAGCAGATCGGATTCATAAAGAGCCATATTCGCTGCATATGTCCCATGCATACCGGCCATACCTAAAAACAGTGGGTGTTCAGCGGGAAAACTTCCTAATCCAAGCAATGTATTTGTTACCGGGATTTCGTATTTTAAAGCAAAATCGAATAATAATTCACTTGCTTTTGCATGTAATACACCTGCACCCGCTAAAATAATCGGTTTGGACGAGCGTGATATCGCTTCTAGTAATTTCTTAGTTTGAAGCACGTTTGGGTTGCAGTTTGGTTGATAGCCAGGCAATTGGATTTCTACATTCAGGTTATGCTGCATTTTCTGTCCGCAAATATCTTTAGGAATATCTATCACTACCGGGCCAGGACGACCAGTTGTAGCAATATGAAAGGCTTCTTTCACAATTCTTGGTAAATCCTTCACATCACGGACTTGATAATTATGTTTAGTTACCGGTGTGGTAATCCCAATGACATCCGCTTCCTGAAAGGCATCTGTACCGATGACCTGACTTGCTACTTGCCCAGTAAAGACAACAAGTGGCAAAGAATCCATCATTGCATCCGTTAAGCCTGTTATTAAATTTGTAGCACCTGGTCCGGAAGTGGCAATTACGACCCCTGGCTTCCCTGTTACGCGTGCATAACCTTCTGCAGCGTGAATAGATCCTTGTTCATGGCGTGCTAGAACATGCTTGAGTTTCTTCCCATATAAGGCATCATAGATCGGTAATACAGCTCCTCCGGGATAGCCAAAAATCACCTCTACACCCTCATTGATGATTAATTGAATGAGCAAGTCAGCTCCATTTAATTCTGCCGTCAACAATTGATCATCCGTCATTGCTTTAGTCTGCACTATTTTCCCTCCTATTTTTTAAATCATGGCAGTGTTAAACTTGGTAGTTAATTTCCGCTACAGGCACTTCGCTTTTCGCGGGCGGTACGGGGAGCCTCCTCGACGCTTTTCGCGCCTGCGGGGTCTCCCCTGCCCCTTACTCCCGCAGGAGTCTTCGTGCCTTTTAGCTCCAATCAACTGAGTTTTAGTCTAAAACTTTAAATTCATATAAAAAAGCCTTCTCATCCTCACAAAAATGGCATCTATTAATCTACCAATTATGAAGGGATGAAAAGACTTCTTTTCACGGTACCACCCAACTTTATGCTATTCTTACGAAATAGCAACTCATGTAGCAGCTTAAAGTTTAAAACGATAACTTCAACATGTTACTTTTTTATAACGAGTGTTTAAGTGAACACTCGGCTAATCCTACTTAATCTTTCAGACTAGCACTCCGAGGTGAGTTAGGATAAGAGGTATTATCGGTTTCCAGCGAGCCCGACTCTCTGTGAATACTTGATCTTATCCATTTGTCCTCGTCAACGTTTTTTGCTGTGATGGAATTTTCAATACTCCTCCAGTATTCGCTGATGTTACAAGTGCGGCATATCTTGCTAAATAGCCGGATGTAATCTTTGGCTCTGGAGGATTCCAGTTTCTTTTTCTATTTTCAAGTTCTGCATCTGTTAACATGACCTCAATGGTCCTGTTCGTTAAATCGATAAATATTTTATCGCCATTCTGGATGAAGGCGATTGGTCCACCTTCAGCAGCTTCTGGGGAGATGTGTCCAACACAGATTCCTCTCGTTGCCCCTGAAAATCTTCCATCGGTAATTAATGCGACACTAGTTGATAAACCTCTTCCGACGATTGATGAGGTTGGTGCAAGCATTTCCGGCATTCCCGGTCCGCCTTTTGGTCCTTCGTAACGGATGACAACGACATGACCTTCACGGACTAAACCACTATCAATCCCTTCTTGGGCATCCTCTTGGGATTCAAACACAATCGCTTCTCCAAGAAAAGTTTTAATCGATGGGTCAACCGCGCCTACTTTAATCACCCCTCCATTCGGTGCAAGATTACCATTTAATATGGAAAGTCCACCGACTGGACTGTAGGCATTTTCAATCGGGCGAATAACCTCTTTATTAAAAATGCTAAAATCTTTTACATTTTCAAATACGCTATGACCCGTTATCGTTAAACGGTCTCGATGAATGGCCCCTTCCACATTGCAAAGTTCATTAATGATGGCACTAATTCCGCCTGCTAAATGAATGTCATGCATGGAATAATCGGAGGCTGGGCTTATTTTCGCGAGATAAGGAACTCGTTTAGCGATTTCATTAATTTGATCAAGATCATATTCAATCCCAGCTTCATGAGCAATCGCTAGTGTATGTAGGACTGTATTTGTTGAGCCCCCCATTGCCATATCAAGAGCAAAAGCATCATCAATTGCTTCCCTTGTAATAATGTCGCGAGGTTTAATATCATTCTTGATGCAATTCATTAAATGCCCTACTGCTTCTCTAATAATTCGGTGCCTTTCATCGGATGTAGCAACAATTGTTGCATTTCCCGGTGGCGTCACCCCTAGAATTTCCATTAATGAGTTCATCGAGTTGGCTGTGAACATCCCTGAACATGATCCACATGTAGGGCATGCACTTGTTTCAAGTGCTTTTAACTGTTCCGCATCCATCTTTCCCGACTTATATGCTCCAACACCTTCGAAAACAGATGTTAAGGAAAGATTTTTTCCGTCTTCAGATTTACCTGCCTCCATTGGCCCCCCCGAAACAAATACGGATGGAACATTGGTCCTTGCAGCTGCCATGAGCATTCCGGGTGTTATTTTGTCACAGTTTGGAATGTAAAAAACTCCATCGAACCAGTGTGCGTTTATTACTGTTTCTGCACTATCAGCAATGATCTCCCGACTTGGAAGGGAATATCTCATGCCGATATGCCCCATTGCAATTCCATCATCTACACCGATAGTATTAAATTCAAATGGAACGCCGCCTGCTTCCCAAATGGCTTCCTTTACGACTTCCGCAAATTTATTTAAATGTTTATGTCCTGGTATAATATCTACATAGGAATTACAAACACCGATAAAAGGCTTATTTAAGTCCTTTGTTTTAACTCCAGCTGCATAAAGCAAACTTCGATGTGGAGCACGGTCTATTCCTTTTTTTATCATGTCACTTCGCATGCCGTTACTCTTCATCCCTTTCGCTTAACTTACTTGTATGTGGCTTGTTTCATACACCTTAGTGCCATCTTTCGTAACCGCATTTCGGAAACCGGTTAATAACTGTTTTGTTACCTCCCCTGGCTGGCCATCCCCGATTTTTCTTCCATCCACCTTCACAACGGCGATAACTTCCGCTGCGGTTCCGGTTAAGAAAACCTCATCGGCAGTGTACACATCATGTCTAGTAAACACATCTTCACGAATATCGAAACCTTGTTGTTTAGCAAGTTCAATTATTACATTTCTTGTAATGCCTTCGAGAGCTCCAATATATCCGGGAGGTGTTTTAATGATGCCATCTTTAATAATGAATACATTGTCTCCGGAACCTTCTGCAATATAGCCTTGGTCATTCATCATCAATGCCTCACTGGCTCCAGCTAAACTTGCTTCAATTTTTACAAGAATATTATTTAAATAATTTAATGACTTTACTTTTGGACTTAACACATCGGAACGATTACGTCTGCTTGGTACGGAAACAACTTCAATGCCGCTTTCATATAGCTCCTTTGGAAATAATGCCAAAGGTTCCGCAATGATAATGACTCCGGGATTATGACAAGTAAATGGACTTAATCCTAAATCACCAACACCCCTTGAGATGACTACCCGAATATATGCATCGTGTAATTCATTTTTTTTCAATGTTTCAACGATTAATTGATTTAATTCTTCTTTTGTATAAGGAATTTCTAACATGATTGAGTGTGCTGATTCGTATAACCGTTTTATATGATCATCCAGTCGAAACACATTCCCACTATACATACGAATGCCCTCAAAAACACCGTCACCATATAAGAAACCATGATCGTAAACAGAGACCACTGCCTCTTCCTTTTTCACAAAACGGTCATTTAGAAAAATCCATTTGTCTGACAAAACAACTCAATCCTTTCAACATCGATTATGAATCTTTAGAAAAATTATTTAATTGTTGACAATCATACGCCTATAAAATTAGCAGGTCAACCCTTTTTGAGTAAGTTTTTTGACTATTTTGATTAGACTGTAAATTGGTAAACGCTTACATTACTTTCGTTATCGCATTTCTTATAAAAAAATTTTTTTATAAAACTTTTGGCTTTTTTATTAACATTCACTTTTTTCATAATTAAAAGGGAAATTTCAATAAATAGGGTTGTTAATTACTTGCATTTAGGATTATAATGTCCGTTATAGGTAGACAGTTGTATTTCTGAAACGGATAAATACGAATGTATGAATTTACAAGATTGGAGTGATAGATTTGAAGAAAATTTCAGTAGGATTATTAGGATTTGGAACTGTCGGGACCGGCGTTGTCCATTTACTGATGAATGATCGACAAAAATTAGTTCAACAAACAGGCTCGCAAATTCAAATTAGTAAAATTCTTGTAAAGGATCGAGAAAAGTCTCGAAAGATGGATCAATATGATCATCTTCTAACATTGAATCCTAGCGATGTCATCGATAATCCCGAGATTGATATCATTATTGAAGTAATGGGTGGAATAGATGAAACAAGAAAATATATTCATAGAGCATTAAAAAATAAAAAACATGTCATTACCGCAAATAAAGATTTAATGGCCCTCTATGGTACAGAATTATTGCAGGCGGCAGCCGATGAAGGCTGTGATTTATATTATGAAGCTAGTGTTGGAGGCGGCATTCCAATTCTACGAGGCATAACGGACGGCCTAGCAGCTGATCGGATTAAAAAATTGATTGGGATCGTTAATGGAACAACAAATTATATTCTAAGTAAAATGAGTCACCACTCGGTTAGCTATGAAAAAGTTCTTCTAGAAGCACAATCACTTGGATTTGCCGAAGCCGACCCTACTTCAGATGTAGAAGGTTTAGATGCAGCGAGAAAGATGGTTATTTTAAGTCATTTAGCGTATTCAATTCCCGTTACATTGGAGGATGTAAAAGTCGAAGGAATTACCCGTGTGGCTGAAGAAGATATTCAATATAGTAAAAAACTTGGCTATGCGATTAAGCTAGTAGGGATAGCAGAGGTGGAGGATGGCGAAATTGATATTCGTGTCGGACCAACCCTTCTCCCATTCAACCATCCGCTTTCATCGGTCGATAATGAATTTAACGCGATTTATGTCTATGGACACTCAGTCGGTGAAACGATGTTCTATGGTCCCGGTGCCGGGGAGCTTCCGACCGCGATTGCTATTGTGTCCGATTTAATAACTGTGGTCAAAAATATGTCCTACGGAATAAACGGTAAACATATTTTTCTGCCTCTCCAAGAGAAAAAATGCAAATCAAGTGAAACGGTAGAAAGTCAATATTTCCTCCGCCTTCATGTGAAAGATCAACCTGGAGCATTATCAAAAGTAACTGCATTATTTAATGACCAAGGCATCAGTTTGCAAAAAATAATCCAAGAACCTTTATTATCAGGAAATTTGGCCGAAGTAGCCATCATTACACACACAACCGAACAACAACGTTTTGAACAAATCTATCAGCTTTTAAAAGACTTAGAGGATGTTATCGACGTCAAAAGCTACTATCGCGTAGAGGGGATGAAATAATATGTATTGGCAAGGACTAATAAAACAATATGAGGACTATTTACCAATAAACGAACATACTCCGGCTCTTAGTTTGATGGAAGGAAACACACCTTTAATCCCTTTAACTAAACTATCAGAAAAATGGCAGTCAGAAATATACGTTAAATACGAAGGAGCAAACCCGACTGGTAGTTTTAAAGATCGAGGGATGGTACTTGCGGTAGCCAAAGCAAAAGAAAGTGGCAGTCGCGGAGTAATTTGTGCTTCGACCGGTAATACCGCCGCTGCTGCTGCTGCCTACAGCACACGTGCAGGACTTGATTGTTTAATTGTTATTCCAAAAGGCAAAATCGCATTAGGTAAATTAGCTCAAGCCATTATGTATGGTGCTAAAATATATGAAATCGATGGGAATTTTGATCAAGCTCTTGAAATGGTTATACATACGGCTAAACATTCGGAGTACACACTTGTCAATTCTGTTAACCCTTTTCGTTTAGAAGGACAAAAAACAGCTGCCTTTGAAATTTGTGAACAATTAGAGGGAGCTCCCGATATTTTATCCATCCCCGTCGGAAACGCCGGAAATATTTCCGCTTATTGGAAAGGCTTTAAAGAATTCCATCAAAAAAAGGGATATGCGTTACCGAAAATGCACGGGTTTGAGGCCGAGGGCTCTGCAGCAATTGCAAAAAATCAAGTCATTGAATTCCCAGAAACAATTGCCACTGCCATTCGAATCGGAAATCCCGCAAGTTGGAAGTTAGCAGTAGAAGCAGCGGACGAATCAAATGGAAAAATTGATTTTGTTACAGATGAAGAGATTTTGGAGAGTTATCGGGAACTTGCTAGTTTGGAAGGTATTTTCGCAGAACCTGCTTCATGTGCATCTATTGCCGGAATAAAGAAACAAATACAAACTGGGGAAATTAAAAAAGGAAGCAAGATTGTCGCTGTACTTACAGGTAATGGTTTGAAAGATCCTGCTACAGCTATGGATCAATTAAATTTACAGCCTATCACTTTACAGGCAAATAAAGATGAACTACTCCACAATCTTAAGCAGGTGACACGATGAAAGATTTTCAATTTACGTTAAAAGTTCCAGGAAGTACGTCAAATCTTGGACCCGGATTTGATTCAATCGGTTTAGCTGTTAATCGGTTTTTATCGATTCATGTTGAATCGGCTACACAGTGGGATATCCAATTTAAAAATAACGATGTTCTGCTGCCTGATGTAAAGGAAAATTTATTTTATCGTGCAGCAAATCATCTTAGCCAGATTTATAAAAAACAACTTCCCCCTTTAAAAATTGTCATGGATAGTGATATCCCGTTAGCTCGCGGGCTTGGAAGCAGTGCAGCAGCTATTGTCGGGGGAATTGAAACCGCAAATTTAGTTCTTGATCTTCACTTGACCCTTAAAGAAAAAGGGCATATTGCAAGTTGTTTTGAAGGACATCCCGATAATGCTACTGCCTCATTACTAGGGGGGCTGACTATCTCTACACATACGGATGAATCAACAGAAACAATTGTGTGCCCGGCACCAAATATTGATATCCTCGCCATGATTCCATCATTTGAATTACAAACTAAAAAGGCGAGATCTGTTTTACCAGAACAATTATCGTATAAACAAGCGGTTGAAGCGAGTAGTATATGTAATGTGTTGGTTGCAGCAATTTTTCAAAATGATTGGGTTTTAGCTGGAAAAATGATGGAAAAGGATTTATTCCATCATCCTTATCGAAAACAATTAGTGCCTGATCTTGATAGGATTACTGTATTAGGTCATGAATTGGGTGTATATGGTACCATTCTAAGCGGTGCAGGGCCTACCATTATTTCCTTCGTACCAAAAAATAAAGGTGAAAGGATCGGACAATTGCTTTCTCAAAAGTTTCCAAATTATCAATATGAAGTGCTCCAACCTATTCCACACGGAGTAATTACTTTACCTACTAATGAAACGATGAAATTAGTACCTTAATATGAACAGAGCTGGACAATATAACAAAAGGGATCATCCGAATTTGGACGATCCCTTTTGTTTGTTGTTTAGGAAATTATAAACGCATTGTGGATATCTTTGTTACATAAGGTGTCTACGTCTAGCTCCAGCGCCTATCGACTAGAAAACTTCAGGACTTTTCCCTACGATAAGTCAACATCGATTCGCCTTACAGGCTCATCGTGTTTCCTTTATCTCAGTCAAAGTCCTTCCAGTTTTTACGTCGATGAGCAAGGCGCTTCCGCATTGGTTCTTAAGATACCTTTTCTTGAGACTCGATTTTCGTCTCCTTTTCTATTTTCACAAAATGTTTAACGATTCTTTTCGACGTGTTTCCGTCAAGATGATCAAAAAATCTTGTTCTAAATTGATGAACTGCCTGCAAATCAAAGTTCCCTTTCTGAATCCACTCAATAAGGGATGTTGTTTCATTAAAAAGTGGACCAGGGATTATCGTTTCATAATCATAATAGAAATCGCGTTCCTCAATATAGTCTTGAAGGTCGTTCGTAAAAAAGGCAATAGGCCGACACAACAAGCTAAAGTCCACAAATACGGTAGAATAATCTGTGATTAATAGATCAGTCAACACGAGCAATTCTTGAATGGTATATTTCTCATGAATATGATACGCAAATTCTTTTTCATCTTCTTGAAGCACTAATCCTGATTGCATGTACGGATGCAAATGAATTAATAACGCGTATTCTGATTGAAGATTTTCTTTCATTTGCCCTATATTCATTGGACAGATGAAAGATTCCTGATAATGACTCTTTCCCCGATAGGTCGGAGCATAAAGAATTAATTTTTTGCTTTTAAGTTCCGGAAAATCTTGATAAAAAGAATCTTTTAATTTATTAATTTCATCTCTTTGGAAAAAATAATCATTCCTCGGAATTCCTAAAGGATAGATTTGGTCTTCCGGCATGCCAAATGCTTCAGCATAGAATGGAACGACCTCTGATGAACTTACATACACTTTTGAATAGTTCGAGTGAATTTTCACATGCTTTAAATAGTCTAAGCTAGGACCATATGATTTTCCAATTGTACTAAGTCCAAATTTCTTCAAAGCACCCGACCCATGCCAAAGTTGGATAATTTCCATTCCTTTTCTTGGCTTAATGACATAGATAGGAAAATAAAAATCGTCGATTATAAAATACTTTGACGTCGCTAGTTCATAACAAGCCTTAATCATATGAACCAAATAATCAAACTTTCCTAAAAATGAACTATTTAGTTTTTTAAAGGCAAAATGTGGCTCATAATTCGGATACTGCTTCCCCAATTCCCTCCAAATAAAATAAAGGTTTCCGGTTAGTTTATCTGAACGATAGGAAGCAAAGGTCACCTTGTTTTGTTTCACCTTAAAAAACAAGCAAAAGCAAGTATACACGAATTGAATCATATTTTTCACGATTATTGTAGGTATTAATTTAATACTTTTCATCGTTATACCTACCTTTCATTAATGCATTGTTCTTAGATCTTTAAGATGTTTTTATATAGATAGGTTACTTGCTTCTCCAAAACTTTCCCTTGATTTTCGCTCGAATAAAATACATTCAGAACTCTATTTCGTTCATCCCGATATAAAGTAGGATCTTTCACATATTCTCCAAGAGATTGCATTAATTCTGCAAAGTTACGTGTTTTCGGTCCAGGCGTCACATCGAAATATCCATGATACATTTCATTCGATTTTTTTAAATAGGTTTCAAGATCATAGCAATAAAAAGCAACAGGCCTGTCCAATAATAAAAAGTCGGTATAGCAGCTAGAATAATCGGTTAATAGAATATCAGTATATTTAAGCAAAAATTGAGGGTCAATATTTTCATCACTTATATCAACGATATGCTTATACTGTTTTGGAATATACCCACTACTATACATATGCCTTTTAATTACAAATATATAACCCGTCTTTTCACAAAACTGATCTAATTCTTGAAAATCTAATACTAGATTAATATCTGTATCTATCTTCCCAAAACTTCGGTGTGTCGGCATATATGTAATAATTTTATTTTCTTTTAAAAATGCCGGAACATCTGCATCTTCTTCGGATTCACTAAAGAAGATATCATTTCTAACCTGACCTAATTCAAGTACATTTTCTTTAGGGACTTGATACGTCTCAGGATAATAGGATGAAACCTTTTCACTAGTTGAGACAACATAATTCGTCTTCGCTGAATTTGTTTTAACAACAAATTTCCCAAAAAACCGTTTGATAAAACTCTTTTCGTGAAGAATCTTATAAGTAAACGTATTTTTATTTGCTCCCCAAACTTTCTTCAGCCCAACACCGTGCCAAGTATTATAAGAGATGGCTCCACCGAGCAACACTTTATAAAAGTCGTCGTTAATTGAATGCGAGTGGACGATTAGCTTCGCTCTTAATTGATAAAGGATCCCTTTCAACGATTTGTGTTTGAAAGCCAGATATCCCTTTTCTGTCAATTCCGATACGACATTTGCGTCTTTCGAAATCCACACACAAGTTATTTCAGGGTTTTTTACCATCTCTAAAAATAGATATTTCGGATTCCCTCTAAAGCCTCTCCCATTTTCAGCACCAAAAATAACTAGATTATTAGATTTTGGGTATAGCTTTGATAAATACCAAGTTGTTACGACAATCGTTCTTTTTAAAATGAGCTTGCTTTTTTTTATTAGATTTTTGTTAACGGAAATTAATATCAAAACCAATAAAATGATTTGGATAATATTTTGTATTTGCATTTCAATCCCTCTTTAGTTGTTCTCGCTACAAAATTATGAAATTATAAAGAAGTTTGTTCTGAGAGTACGATTTCTTCCACCGTTTTTTGAACTGGTTTTTGTACTTGCTTTCTTACAATAATATTTTGCCCATCTAAACAGATCCCTGTTTCGGACAGAAGATGATCAACAATTTCTCCAACATGCTCTGGTTGCATAATTGTAGAAGGATCTTCATCAGGAGCAAGAACTTTTCGTAATTCCGTTGCACATCTTCCTGGTGAGATACAGTATACTAAAATACCATACTCGGATAATTCTTCTGATAGTGTTTCAGACATACTAATAATCGCTGCTTTCGAAGATGCATAGGCTAACCATCCAGGACGGGCTGTCATTCCTGCTGTTGAAGCAACATTCAAGATTTTTCCACCTGTCCGCTTCATAAACTTAACAACTTCTTTTGTAATGTAAAAAATGGAATGAACGTTAATTTTATATGTTTCTTCCCAGTCTTCAATTGAAGTTTCTAATAATGATTTTGGATTTGCGAACCCGGCAACATTCAACAAGTAATCAATGCTTCCGTAGCGCTCCCCAACACCCGCAATCAGATTTTCTACTTCTTCATAATCTGTTAAATCCATTGCATGACATTCGATTTCTTTATTCGGATTCATAAGGTGAGCCGTTTCGTGCAAACCTTCCTCCGTTCTTGAAATAAGGATAAAATTTCTTATATCCTCGCGTTTACTTAAACTTACAGCAATTGCACGGCCAATACCTCTACTTGCCCCAGTAATTACACATGTTTTTGACATTGTTAACCCTCCATTAAAATGTATTCTTTATATAAAACTTCGGCAATTTTACGATCCACTGGTTTAGTAATTTTTATATTGTAATCACTGCCTTTTAACACTTTTATGTCTGATTTAAAATAATGAAAATAAAGGCTTGCATCTTCCGTGAATTCTAAGTTTTCTTCTCTAGCGCATTCATGGGAATACAATAACTTCTTTCTATTAAACTTTTGCGGCAATTGGATATTAATTAATTGATCCCTCACTAAATTGTTCTCTATGAAATTTTTTCCTTCAAGTACTGTAAAAGGAATGTCCAAACCGTATGTAGCGCTTTCATTACCACACTCGATAAGATGACTAAATTCCTCCTTCGTTACAAAAGGTCTTACCGCCTCGTGAACGATGACTTGATCGAATCTCGCTGATTTCAATGCATGATAAACGGATTCTTGTCTTGTTTCTCCACCTTCAATACAGAAAATAGGCGTTGAAAAACCATAGTTATGAATGATTTCTTCCGTTTTTTCAATAAATTCTTTCGGTGAAGGAATAATTATTTCTTTTATTGAATCAATGGTATCGATTTTTTCTAATACATGTACCAATATTGGTTTACCACCAAGCAGCAAGAATTGTTTTGGAATATTAACCTGCATTCTCTTGCCAATACCACCTGATAATAGAATAAAGCTACAATCTCCCATATGGAACCTCCGTTTTTTGTAAATTCAAAATGAAAAATCTGTTTGAAAAGATTAGAAATATTATACTATTTTATCATTAAGATTGGAAAATATTTTTTTAGAATAAAACTATTTTGTGTATTTCAGGTGAATAAACTAAATAAAAAAAACCTCCCTAATATATAGAGAGGTATCATATGTATAAATGACTAAGAAATCGATTTATCTATCGCACTATCCCAGTCTGGAAAATAATATAGGGCATTTCTCATCAATTCAGGATGAGACTTTTTAATACTTTTTTTATTTAACTTCAAACCACCGATATGCAACTGACGGATTTCATCCAAAACCTGCTCAACACTCATATCCACTTCCATCCCACACACCTCCCTCCCGACCCAATTATCTACATAATTACCCAAATAAACAAAAAACATACAAATCGGTGCCTGGCACCTAAAATGGACATTTGTTCGTACACGGAGGACAATTATTCGTGAATCGCATGGTTGTTGGGTTTGTGGGAATGAAAAAGGGCGACGGCAGTTTGTCTGACACGTCACCCATTTTATTTATTTTTAATCACCAACTTTAAAGCTAATAAACTTTTGCTCCATCATTTCTTCCATGGCGTATTTGATTCCTTCTCGGCCGACACCGCTATCTTTCCAACCGCCATATGGCATATTATCGATTCGATAGGTCGGAATATCATTGACGATTACCCCACCGGTTTCAAGGCGTTCTGCTGCATAAAATGCCCGTTCGAGGCTTGGTGTCATAATACCTGAATTTAATCCGTAACGGGAATCATTTGCATCATTAATTGCATCATCTAACGTATCGAATGGAAAAATACAAACAACCGGGCCGAATATTTCATAACGAAATACCTTTGAATCTCGATTTACATTCGTTAGGACAGTTGGCAATAATGCGTTTCCTTCTGTTTTTCCGCCACATTCAATTGTTGCTCCCTCTTGTACAGCCTCTGCGACCCAGCTTTGAATACGATCCAATGATTTTTTCGAAATAACCGCTGTGATATTTGTATTTTCCTCTAGTGGAGAACCGACCACAAGCTGTTTTGTCCGACTAACAAATTTCTCGACAAACTTCTGATAAAGCGATTGATGAACATAAATTCGTTGAATGGAAATGCACACTTGCCCATTAAAAGAAAATGACCCCATCACACTTCTTTCAATCACTTGGTCGATATCCACTCCTTCGTCAATTATGAAAGGTGAGTTCGATCCTAGTTCAAGTGTAAGCTTACGAAAACCTGCTTGCTGCTGAATAATATGTCCAACTTCTACACTCCCTGTAAAAGTAACCTTTTTCACATGTGGATGGGTAGTGAGCACTTCACTAAGAACATCTCCTTTTCCAGGTATAATATTTAGAACACCGTCAGGTAATCCAGCCTCTTTAAAAATTTCCGCCAATACAAGTGAACTTAACGGAGTTTGTTCGGCAGGCTTTAACACAATTGAATTTCCTGCGGCAATTGCCGGTCCCACCTTGTGTGCAACTAAATTAAATGGAAAATTAAAAGGTGTTATCGCCGTTACTACACCAATCGGAGTTTTGATGGTAAAACCAAAACGTTTTTCTCCACCTTCAGCTGCATCCATTGGAATTTGCTCTCCATAATTACTTTTAGCCGCTTCCGCTGCAAAACGATACGTTTGCACTGTACGACTAATCTCTTCCCTGGCGTTTCTTATTGATTTGGCCGCTTCTAATGCAATAATTTTTGCAAATTCCTCACTTCGTTCCTCCATAATCGTTGCCACTTTAGCTAGAATTTTCGCACGGGCATGAGCAGGATATCCCCTGAACTTTTGAAATGCGGCGTGTGCTTCAACTACCGCCTCTACAGCATCAGCTGGTTCTGCCTGTCCTATTTGTGCGATTTCTTCATTTGTATGTGGATTATACAATGCTTCATACTCTTTTGGTTCGCGCCATTTCCCACCGATCCATAACTGCCATTTTTTCTTCATCCTTATTCCCTCCAAACATTTACTTATAGTTTACAAATATAATCACCCAATGTTTTCGATAGCTTTACATTTTCCGAATAGTCCACATCGACATCGATTAAAACAATATCTTTTTCTTTCATTGCTTCTTCAAGAGCAGGTAATAATTCATCGGAATGAGTGACTTTTATTCCCTTTACCCCAAAACTTCTCGCAAATTCCAAAAAGTTTGGATCCGTAAATGCAATATCATTTGTCCGATTAAATTTATTGAGCTGTTTCCACTCGATTAATCCAAATTTAGAATCGTAAAAAATAATGATAATTATTGCTAATCCAAGGCGTTTTGCTGTCGCTATTTCGACCCCGTTCATAAGGAATCCTCCATCCCCTGTTATCGCAAATACGGGTTTATCGGGATGTGCAAGCTTTGCGGCAATTGCTCCCGGTACAGCTATTCCCATTGATGCCCAGCCATTCGAAATAATCGTATGATTCGGCTTTTCAGGTTGATACATGCGCGCAACCCATAATTTATGGGCTCCTACATCAGAAATAATAATTGCTTCTCCTTTTTCCGCTTTCTTCAAATCGGCAATAATTCGTTGTGGTTTTATCGGACTTCCCGATGCTTGATCATCCGCATGGAGCTTATCATCTAATTGGGATTTTAATTCTTTTAGCTTTGGCCAAAGTTCTTTTCTATCAATGAGGGACTGTAAACTTTCTAGCCCCTCTTTCACATTTCCCACTAATTCTGAAGCAAGTGGATAGTATGCATCAACCTCCGCAGGTAAACTATCAATATGTACAATTGGATTCTTCGCCTCATCATTCCAATACTTAGGTAAGTATTCAACAAAGTCATACCCTACTGTAATGATAACATCTGCAAGGTCAAATCCACAAAGAACATAGTCTTTCGCTTGCATTCCCACTGTATAAAGTGTTAAGGGATGATTAGATGGTAATACGCCCTTTGCCATAAAAGTATTCACTACAGGAATATTCTTTTCTTCAGCAAATCGTCTTAAACTCTCTGTTGCACCGTCTCGTATGACCCCATTTCCGGCTAAAATGATTGGTCTTTTTGCCTTATTTATTATTTCTGCCGCTTTTTTCAGCTCCTCTTTGGCTGGTGATGAAATCGGTAGCGGGGAAACTGGTAATGGCTCTCCTTTTGTGTCCATCATGGCAATATCCTCAGGTAGTTCAATATGGACGGCACCGGGTTTCTCCAAAACCGCTGTTTTAAATGCCTTTCTTATAATTTCGGGTATGGTATGTGGAACACGAATTTGTTGATTCCATTTTGTAATTTCTTCAAAAACACCAATGATATCAACATATTGATGCGATTCCTTATGTATACGTTCAAGTCCAGCCTGTCCGGTAATTGCCACAACTGGAGCATGATCAAGAAATGCATCGCCAATGCCGGTGATTAAATTGGTCGCTCCTGGACCAAGTGTTGCCAAACATACTCCCGGCTTTCCTGTTAATCTCCCGTACACATCTGCCATAAACGCGGCTGCTTGTTCGTGATGAACCACAACGAATTCGATATTCGAGCCGATAAGTGAATCAATTAAATCCGTATTTTCTTCCCCAGGAATACCGAAAATATATTGAACACCTTCATTTTCTAAACATCGTACAAACAAATCTGATGCTTTCAAAAATACTCCCTCCTCATACCATTTTGGATAGCTTTCCAATTTGCATAAGAGTTTATGTGTTGGAAATATTAAATATAGGAATAGATTCGAATATTCTACGTGTATGGTATTTCAATCAATCAGGAGGATTATGGATGAAGCTTGCAGATATATTGGTTATTATCGGTTTTTTCGTAGTTGCGGTTGTTGTAATTGCGATTATACTATTTCTCATATTTTTATTAATATTTGATCGAAATCAGAAGAGCCATTCGATTTTACGGAACTATCCTGCACTTGGTCGAGTTCGCTATTTTTTTGAAAAAATTGGTCCTGAAATGCGGCAATATTGGTTTAATAGTGATACGGAAGGGAAGCCATTTTCAAGGGATGACTATGAGCATATCGTCAAAGGTGCAAAGTATAAACGTGATGTTGTCGGATTTGGTTCACGACGCGATTTCGATGAGGAAGGTTTTTATGTGAGAAACGATATGTTTCCGAAATTAACCGAAGAAATCAAGATGGACGACGAAGCAAAGGTTTTCACTAAAAGATATTTATTGTTAAAGGATCCACTGTTCTCGCAAAGGGAAGAGAAATGGGAGGATGATGAGTCACCTGCTTATTTACTGCATGATGATGATGCGGTTGTCATTGGTCCCAATACAAAATATCCTTTTAAATTAAAAGGGTTGATCGGGATGTCTGCCATGAGTTACGGTGCATTGGGGAAAAACGCCATTACCGCTTTATCAAAGGGACTGGGAATGGCCAAAGGAACGTGGATGAATACCGGTGAAGGTGGTTTATCTCCGTACCATCTGGAAGGTGATGTTGATATCATCATGCAAATCGGCCCCGGTTTATTTGGTATCCGTAATAAACTT
Organism: Heyndrickxia vini; assembly: GCF_016772275.1. Lineage (NCBI taxonomy): Bacteria > Bacillati > Bacillota > Bacilli > Caryophanales > Bacillaceae > Heyndrickxia > Heyndrickxia vini. Next base: position 3,266,153 of record NZ_CP065425.1, read on the forward strand.
GGCGATGTCGACTGGGAAGAATTAAAAAGAAAAAGTGAAATTCCACAAATTAAAGCATTTGAATTAAAGCTTGCCCAAGGTGCCAAAGCGCGTGGTGGACATATTGATGGAGAAAAGGTAAATCCGGAAATTGCGGAAATTCGAAAGGTGGAACCATATAAATCGGTTGATAGTCCAAATCGTTTCCATCAATTTAGCGATGTACCAACAATGTGTGATTTTATTGAAAAAATTCGTAGTACAACTGGAAAACCCGTTGGGATGAAGATTGTTGTCGGCGGAAATGATAGTGTTGAAGAATTAGCGAAATATATGAAGGAAACAGGGAAAGGTCCCGATTTTATCACCGTCGATGGAGGTGAAGGTGGAACTGGGGCTTCCTATCAAGAATTAATTGATAGTGTAGGCTTACCGATTAAATCGGCAATTCCTATTCTTGTATCCACCCTCCAAAAATACGGAGTACGTGACAGGGTGAAAATCATTGCATCGGGAAAATTATTTACCCCAGACCGAATTGCCATTGCACTAGCTATGGGAGCTGATTTAGTCAATATCGCACGGGGGTTTATGATCACTGTCGGATGTATTCAAACGTTGAAATGTCATTCTAATGCCTGCCCAGTTGGAGTGGCAACAACTGATCCCGATCTTCAAAAGGCACTTGTTATTGACGAAAAGAAATACCGGGTTGTCAATTTCCTTGTGACATTAAGAAAAGGGTTATTCCGAATATCAGCTGCTGCAGGTATAGACTCACCCGTTCATTTTGAACCAAAACATGTCATGTATAAAGATGATAAAGGGATTGTCTACTCTTTAGAAAATATTCTTCAAGAAATCCAGCAACAAACCGGTAGTGTGAGCTAATCCTTTTGATAATAACAATCATCCTTTTTTGTCCGATACGCCAAGGAGTTACTTTTTTTCATGTTCATGTGCACGAATCCATTGGATGCGTGCAGGAAAAGCGGTTTTTTCTGTGCTCTCGTGCACGAAACCCTCGGATGCGTGCAGGTAAGGCGGCTTTTTCCTTGCTCTCGTGCACGAATCCGTCGAATGCGTGCAGGTAAGGCGGCTTTTTCCTTGCTCTCGTACACGAAACCCTTGGATACGTGCAGGAAACACGGTTTTTTCCTTGCTCTTGTGCACGAAACCCTCGGATGCGTGCAGGAAAAGCGGTTTTTTCTGTGCTCTCGTGCACGAAACCCTCGGATGTCTTTGGAAGCTCAAAGCTACAAAAAACGCCAATGACGGAATTCTCAAGTATTCCTCATTGGCGTTTTGTTTTTTATTTCACAATAATTACCGGACAATGTGCAGAGTGTGCAACTTGATGACTGACGCTGCCTAATAAAGCTTCTTTAATGACGCCTTTACCAGTGTTTCCAATAACGATAACATCATAATTATGCTTTTTAGCATACTGGGTAATGTTAGATGCTGGATCTCCATGTATGATGTGCGTTTCATAGGAAATGCCTGATTCAGCAAGAAATTGAACAGCTGGTGCTAATACCTCTTGATCTTCCTCTTTCATTAATTCATCTAAATCGATATTCAGTATCGGTTCTTGAAGTGGAAGATCCTTATTTATATGCAGAATTGTTACTTTTTCTGAATTTAGTGATTTGGCAAGTTCTGCAGCATGCTGCAATGCATGTGCAGAAGGTGCCGATCCGTCCAGTCCAACTAAAATTTTGCTATACATTTAAATCGTCCTTTCACGAAATATTTGCGAAAACATTAATGTGCTACCCTATCGACATGTGCAAGATGCTTGCGGCCAAAAGCAATAACTAACATCGCAATGAAAACAAATATTGCTCCACTATAAAAAGGTATGTGCGGATTAAACTTTTCGGCAAGTTTATTGGCTAACCAAGGTCCAATTGCCCCACCAATAAAACGAACAAAACTATATGCTGCTGAAGCTGTTGCACGTTCGACTGGTGCAACTTCCATCACAGCAGTTGTAATTAACGTATTATTGGTTCCAAGGAATAGACCCGCAATGATAACACAAACAATAACAGTAGTACTTGAGTCGGTCCAAATTCCCATTGCTAATAATGTTAATGCAAATAAAGTTAACATTGTGCACATTGACTTAATTGTTCCAAATTTCGCTTGAATTTTTGGTGCAACAAATACAGAAGTAAATGCTAGACAAAGTCCCCATCCTAAAAACACAAATCCAAGACCATGCTCATGCAAGCCCATTACAAATGGAGCAAATGCCATAAGTGTAAAGAAACCGATATTATATAGGAAAGCTGTTAATCCGAGTCTAAATAATCCCGGAAATTTCAATGCTTTCAATGGATCTAAAACGGAGCTTTTTGTCTTAGGTTTAGTTACCTTTGGCATTTTCAATAATAAAGATAAAAAGGCGATAATCATTAAAACACTAACACCATAAAATGGTCCGCGCCAAGAGATGGAACCTAATTCTCCGCCAAGTAATGGGCCTACAGAAATACCAAGGCCAATAGCGGCTTCATATAAAATAATTGCTTTTGCTGTTCCACCAACAGATAGTCCAACGATAGCGGATAGTGCAGTAGCGATAAATAACGAGTTACCAAGTCCCCAGCCACCACGGAAGCTGACAACTCCCCAAATTCCATTAGATGAACCAGCTAAAGCGGAAAAAATAACAATTAATATAATACCCGATAATAATGTCCACTTAACACCAATGCGGCTAGAAACGACACCGGTAATTAACATGGCGATACCCGTAATTAAGTTATAACTGGAAAATAATAAAGAAACTTGACTCGGTGTCGCATGCAATTTTTCGGCAATTGCCGGTAAGATTGGATCAACAAGACCTAATCCCATGAAAGAAATAATCGTTGCAAAGAAGATTACCCAAACAACAAGCGGTTGTTTCGCCGGTTGATTATGGGCTTTCAGTGCTTCTTCTGTCATAAAGTAAAACCCCTTTTTATTGTTTTTGAAATAAAAAATGAAAACAAAAATGGTAAACAATCCTGCTCGCAACCATTCCTTATTTTCACTCAAAAAAGTAAAATATATGTTCTGATTTACGTTAAAAAGTATACTACTTTCTAACGTTAACGTCAACGTTAATTTCCATTCGTGCAAAATTAAATCTTATGTTATCTTAATATATATAGATACACGTAAAAAATTTTACTGATAAAATAAACTACAATATCGTAACTCCATTATTTCATTAATACGAGGAGAGTTAGTATGGATGGATTAAAAATAGACGAAGTAGCTAAACAAAGCGGCCTAACAAAAAGAACAATCCGTTATTATGAACAAATCGGCATTCTCCCATCTCCCCCGCGCAGTGATGGAGGATTTAGACTATATTCTCAAGAACATGTCGATTTTTTAAAGAAAATCACGAATGCTAAAGAAGTATTAGGATTCACACTGCAGGAATTACAAGAATTTATTACCCTTAGTGACATGTTAGAGTTACAAAGAATGGACTATCGGCAAGTAAAAGGAACAAGTTTGCAAAGGGAAAAATTGGAAAAAGTTTACCAAACCGTAAATGAACAATTGAAACTCATTGAACAAAAAAAGAAAAATATTATAAAATTAGAAACAGATTTGGTTTCACTAAGGGATAGAGCGAAGGAAGCATTAATTCGATTCGAAAAAGAAGAGTTATGACAAGTTTTCAAAGTATAAGAAAAATGGAGTTGGCTCCACGTCCAACTCCATTTTCATTTTTAGATCAGCTGTCCAGTGCAACTTTTTAACGTATAAAAACTACTTAAATAACCCTACTACTACCACAAACAAATACATAGGAATAGCTACTATAATCATCCCTAATAAACAGTAAGCTGCACATTTTATTATCAGTTTTATAAAATCATATATTGCTCCCAAAAAATCATCTATAAATTTAGCCACCTACTCCCTCCCATTCACCACCATTTTGTTTTGAATTACCGTATATGGATATTATTCATCAAAAATTTTATGAATCCTTTATTCTAATTCTTTTCCACAATAAGAAACCTGAACCACTTCGGTTCAGGTTTCTCTTTTTATTTTTTTATTGCGGAGCTGCAACTTGTTTGACAGCTATCCTTTATAGAGCAATGGGCACAGGCACCTTGTTTACTTTTTTTGAAAAATTTAAAGAGGGTAAAGGCTGCATAACCAAAAATCAAAGCACCGATAATAATACTAGCAATCATTGAAAGTCACTCCTCTTTCTTCATTTTACAATCCAAAAATCAGCCTTCCACCTTGATAAATAACAAAGGATAAAGCATAAGCTATAACTAATGAGTACCCAATCCCAAATAATGTCCATTTCCATGAGCCCGCTTCATTACGGATAGCAGCAACCGTTGCTACACATGGAATGTATAAAAGAACAAATACGAGAAAACTATACGCTGATAATGGTGTAAATGAATCAGTTAATAGTCCCTGCAGTGAAGCCGTATTTGGCGTATGATAAATAATATTCATTGATGAAACAACCACTTCTTTTGCTAAAAATCCCGGTATTAATGCAGCACCTGCTTGCCATACACCAAAACCTAGCGGTGCAATTAATGGTGCTATACCCTTACCGATCATGGCTAGGAAACTATTATCCATGTCTACTCCAATCCCGCCAGGACCCATATAGGATAATAACCAAATGACGACAGATCCTCCAAAAATAAACGTCCCTGCTTTACGAACAAATCCTTTTCCTTTATCCCATGTACTCCGCCATAACGTGAGCGCCTGTGGAATACGATAGGGCGGCAGCTCAATAACAAATACCGATGACTCATTTTTCATCAATGTTTTTGAAAATAACTTTGCCAAAAGTAAAGCAACGACAACACCTAATAAATATAATGAAAAAACGACAATTGCTTGATATTTTTCAAAAAAAGCACCGACAAATAAGGCATAAATAGATAAACGTGCCGAACATGACATTAATGGTGTGAGCAAAATCGTTAATAATCTTTCCTTCGGCTGTTCAATTGTTCTTGCAGCCATGACACCTGGTACATTACAACCGAATCCAATAATCATTGGTATAAAAGCTTTTCCATTCAAACCCGCTTTCTCCATCATTCGATCCATTACGAGTGCCGCACGTGCCATATAGCCAGAGTCCTCTAAAAAGGAGATAAATAAGAACAAAATAAATATTTGCGGTACAAATACTAACACGCCACCAACACCGGCAATGATTCCTTGCAACACTAATGCCTGAATAAAAGAACTAGCGTGAACAGCTTGTAGTCCTGCTTGAATCCAGTCCGTTAATGGTCCTGTAAAAAAGGCATCCAATCCATCTGATAACGGTGTCCCTAACCAATCAAAGGTTATTTTAAACATCAAAAACATAAATGCCAGAAAGATTGGGATACCCAACCATTGATTGGTAACAATTTTATCAATTTTTTCCGTCCAATTGCTTTTCGATTGCTCCGTTTCCCGACTGCTTTCTTGAATCACTTGGTCAATCCATTGCTTTCTAGAATCAAAGATTAAGCGAGTAATCGTCGTATAAGAGGTTGTTGCTTTTATTTTTTGTTCAACCTCATCAATCACTGCTGTTATTTGATCATTTTTTATAAAAGACGTAACGTCGGGATTTCCCTCTAATAATTGCAATGCTAACCATCGTTTTGGAAGATCTATTTTTTCATCTTCTAATATTTGAATGATTCTTATAATCCCATCTTCAACAATTTTTCCGTAATACACATAAGGGATTTTTGATGATGTATTGTCTAAAGCATTTAATTGTACGGCAAGGTCATTACAGCCCTTACCATTCCGTGCCGTAATTGGAACGACAGGTGTACCTAGTTTTTTTGCCAGTAGTTGATCATCTATTTCCAAGCCGCGTCTATTTGCGACATCGACCATATTCAAACCAATAACAACGGGTCTTCCAAACTCAAGAATTTGGATTGTTAATTGCAAGTTTCTTTCTAATTGTGAGGCATCCACAATATTTATAATGTTTGTAAAAGATTCATTTAAGAAAAATTGGGTAACAACTGACTCATCCTTTGATAAAGGATAAAGCGAGTATACTCCGGGCAAGTCAATTAGGTCCCCGTGAACACTTTTTAATTTACCTACCTTCTTTTCAACGGTAACTCCGCTCCAGTTTCCAACATATTCATATGAACCAGTTAAATAATTAAATAATGATGTTTTCCCTGTATTTGGATTTCCAACTAAAGCCGTCTGCATCATTTCTTTTCGACCTTTATTTGCCCGGCATCACAGCGGCGAATGCCAATTAATTGTCCATTACATTCCAGCATGCATGGTCCGCCAAAAGGCATCCGATGTTTTACTTTGATTGGACATCCCTCTACAACTCCGATATGTAAGAGGCGATGCTTAACAGTATTATCTAAATTTGAAACATCTACGATATATCCAGTTTTTCCTTCAACTAAATCTAATAGCATCATGATGTTGTTTGCTCCGTTCATAAGAAATGTAATTGATAATGATAAACTTTCTCATTTATGAAATTATTTTATCACGATGTTTTGTGTATGTCTTTAAGAAATTTTTGTCTAACACATGAAAAAGTAAATCTAATCCCGTTGTATTTCGTTAAAACGGTTCATATAGGTTGTTGTTAATACAGGTCCGTTCCTTTCCGCTGCAGGTACTCGCTTTCCGCGGGGCTGGCGATGAGCCTCCTCGTCGCTTCGCTCGAGGCCACTGAAAAACTTACGTTTTTTCCCCTTTTCATTTTGGGGTAATAAAAAAGATGACATTTCGTCTGTAATTAGATGAAATGTCACCTTTTTCCTATCCCCTTTTTACTCTTTTTCATTTAGGAGCTTTAGAATCCGCTTGAGATTTACCGCAAATATTGCTGTTGCCCCTTGGATTTCCATGCCAAATAGACCCGAGGAATTTGCTGTTTTAAACCCGTGTCTATGTTTGAGTTCGCTATTTTTGGCTTCAATTTTATAGCGAGTTTTTGCTAGTTGTTTAAATTTATCCGTTTCTTGAAATGCTTCCTGATCTTTATGTTCAGTTGATTTAACTGTTATTGAGTATGTCTTACTTTTTGCTCCTTCTTTATAGCACCCTTCACGAAACGGGCAGACTTTGCACTTCTCAATATCAAAAAAGAACTTAATTCTTGGATTTTTATCTTGCCCCTTTCTTTCTTCATATTTTTTCTTGGTAGCCATTTGCCCCGCCTTACAAACGAACATTCCAGCATCTTTATTAAATTCAAATTCATCTTCTTTTGCCCGTGTTCCATGTGTTATATGTGGATGCAATTTAGAAATAAGTTCAAGTTGATTTTCTTTTGCATAACTAATATTGTCTTTTTCAGAATAGGCTGTATCACCAATTACTGTTTTAATTTCCATTCCTGTAGCTTGACTTTTCCCAACTAACTCTTGCAGGTATTTTCCATCACTTTTTTCTCCCGTTGTCGGAATCGCTGCTGTTATTATTCTTTCATCGCTCATCGCGATGTGTGTTTTGTATCCGAAAAATGAGGAATCAGCTGTTTTATGTCCTACCCGTGCGTCCGTATCAGTTGAACGGTTCATTTGACTCATGTGTTCTGTATAATCTTCTATTACTTCATGAAGGACATTTAATTTTTCATTTACTTTGGGAATTGCGGCTAATTGTGGTTCTGATTCGACAATAGAAACAACTCGGCGACAATAATTCAATTCATCTTCAACTTCATTGGAAGTTGGTTTTGGAGGAAATTTCTCTTTCATTGAGTCATCAATTTGATAAACTGCTTTTCTAAGATTTTTTGACTTCTCTTGTAAAAATTCCTTCGGTGACTTTTGGTTAAAACGTGATTGTGTATGTGTGGAGTCCACGATTATTGTTTTACTTTTTATGATTTCCTTTTCAAGTGCAATCTCAACTGTTTTCCCAATAAGTAAATCTAACAAGGTCACATCTTTAAGACGGAGCTTACGAAATTTTGTTAAGGAACTTGGATTTATTACTGGGTCTTCTGGTGCCATGTCGAGAAAATACTTAAATGACATATCATATCTAGAGCGTTCTACTACATCTACATCAGACAAATCATAAATCGATTTAAGCAATAGATACTTAAACATGCGGATTGGTGGCACTGCATTGCGACCATTATCGAGGCAGTATTTCGTTTTCAATTCTTCAATAATGAACGAAAAATTCACCAGTTCATTGATTTGACGAAGCATGTTATCTTTGGGAACAACAAGATCATAAATAGCTATATATGGACTAAGATTGAGAGATTCTTGGTTAGAAATCATTTGAGTATCACCTACATACATTTGATATCATCATTATAAAACAAAAAGGCAGATAAATGTTTGGTCAACTCAAACATCTATCTGCCTAATAATAAATGGACTTTTTCAGTGGCCTCGCTTCGCTCCCTGCGGGGTCTCATCTGTCCAGCTGGATCCCGCAGGAGTCTCGTACCTTCCGCTCCAATCCACTCTGCGCTATTAATATTATTAAAACAACAATCTAAAAAAGAGACAAAAAAAGAAGAGTAGATTCCTTTTCTCTACTCTTCTCAAAAACTATCTAAATCACTCCATGTGCGATCATGGCATCGGCGACGGTAATGAATCCTGCGATATTTGCTCCGATTACGAGGTTGCCGGATTGGCCATATTCTTCTGCACATGTTATAGATTTTTGGTAAATATTTTTCATGATTCCTTTTAATTTTTCGTCGACTTCTTCAAATGTCCATGACATCCTCATGCTATTTTGCGACATTTCTAGTGCGGAAACAGCAACGCCGCCTGCGTTTACCGCCTTTGCAGGTCCGAATAGAATGTCGTTTTTTAAGAAGAGTTCAATTGCCTCCAATGTCGATGGCATATTGGCCCCTTCCCCGATTGCCTTGACTCCATTTTCAATTAATGTTTTTGCAGCATTTTCGTCGATTTCATTCTGTGTCGCACACGGAAGTGCGATATCACATGGGATTGACCAAATATTTGTACAACCTTCCACGTATTGTGCATGTGGGAGGATATTCACATATTCTTTAATTCTTGTTCTCTCGACTTCTTTCAATCGCTTAACAGTCGCTAAATTAATACCAAGCGGGTCGTAAATATAGCCATCCGAATCGCTGCATGCAACAACCGTTGCACCAAGTTGAGCTGCTTTTTCCATCGCGTAAATGGAAACGTTCCCGGATCCGGATACGACTACAGTACTTCCGTTAAAGGACAAATGATGATCCTTTAGCATTTCCTCTACAAAATAAACCGTTCCATATCCCGTTGCTTCGGTTCTTGTCATACTACCTCCATACCCTAAACCTTTTCCTGTAAGAACGCCTGATTGGAAGCCACCACGAATTCGTTTATATTGACCAAATAAGTAGCCAATTTCCCTTGCACCGACCCCAATATCTCCAGCCGGAACATCCACATCTGGTCCAATATATTTACTTAATTCGGTCATGAAGCTTTGGCAAAATCTCATAATTTCCCCGTCGGATTTTCCTTTTGGATCAAAATCTGATCCGCCTTTACCACCGCCAATTGGCAAACCAGTTAATGCATTTTTAAAAATTTGTTCGAAACCAAGAAATTTAATGATACTCGCATTCACTGTCGGATGAAATCTTAGCCCGCCTTTATAAGGGCCAATACTGCTATTAAATTGAACACGAAAGCCCCGATTAACCTTAACTTTTCCATTATCATCCACCCAAGGAACACGGAAAGTAATAAGTCTTTCAGGTTCTGTAATTCTTTCTAATATCCCATGTTCCATATATTTCGGATGTTTACAAATAACCGGCAAGAGCGAATCCAAAATCTCTTTAACAGCTTGAATAAATTCGGTCTCATATGGATTTCTTCGTTTAATTTCTTCATATACTTCATTTACATAATTTTCGGCAGTCCTTTGTTGCTCATATATATTTTCATGCTCGCTTGTAATCATCCCGTTAACCCCTTCTATTTTATCATTATTATAAATTTTCCATCATTTTCAAAGTGAATTCCAATAGTAAAAATAGATAAGAATCATGCCAAAATGAGAACGATCCACTGTTTCACAAGCTAGACAAAATCAAATTTTTTTTCAAAGGAAGATTGAATTATAATTAAACTATTCAATTATGTTTTTGTTAGAAATTCCGAGCAACCTGAATACACGTAGACTTATTCTATTCAAAACGCAGAGTGAATTGGAGCGGAAGGAACTTGACTCCTGCGGGAAATAGAGGAAAAGTCGAGACCCCGCAAACGCGGGAGCGCTGAGGAGGCTCGACTTCCTCCCCGCGGAAAGCAAGTTCCTGCAGCGGAAAGGAACGGTCTATTAAAAAGGCTTACAAAAACATCCATTAGAAAAGAGCCGATAATTTATAGGAGTGAGTAGCTTGAAAACAGTCGTTGTCATTGGCGGAGGCATTACAGGACTTTCCTCAATGTACTACCTTCAACAATTAAAAAAAACAGCAAACATCGAATTAAATTTACAATTAATTGAAGGAAATGATGAATTAGGCGGAAAAATCCATTCCGTCCAAACAGATGAATTTATTATGGAAACAGGAGCCGACTCCATCGTTGCTCGTAAACAAGGAGTAGCAGAACTATTAAAAGACCTACATTTACATAGCGAAATGGTCAATAATGCAACAGGAAAATCATTTATCTACCACCATGGACAATTGAAACCAATCCCTGATGATACTGTATTTGGAATACCCATGAGCAGGGAAGCATTATTTAACAGTGAATTAATTTCCGAAAATGGAAAAAATGAAGCATTAAAAGATTTTACAACTAAAAATGAAGAGTTTACAAAAGATAGTTCAATCGGACAATTCCTCGAACATTTCCTCGGTAAAGAAATCGTCGAAAACCAAATTGCACCGGTGCTTTCGGGTGTGTATTCCGGAAAATTAAATGAACTAACGTTAGCCACTACCCTTCCCTATTTATTAGAGTATAAAAATAAATATGGAAGCATTATAAATGGCCTATCCGAAAACAAAGAACGATTTCAATCTGCCGATAACAAAAAATTTGTCTCATTTAAAAACGGGTTATCTACATTAATTAATCGCCTTGAAGGTGAATTAACAAGTGTTGAAATAATGAAAGGTGTCAAAGCTAAAGCAATTACACACAATCGAAATGGATACACCGTTACATTAGAAAATGAGAAAACGATTCACGCGGACTTTATTGTGCTTAGCACACCACATCAAGTGGCACAATCCATTTTACAAAATGAAGTACTTGATGAAGAGTTTAATCAGCTAGTCAACTCATCTCTTATTAGTGTGTATGTAGGTTTCGACGTTCCGGACGAGAAACTCCCGACTGATGGAACTGGTTTTATCGTACCTAATGGTAGTGATCTTGTCTGTAATGCATGTACATGGACAAGCAGAAAATGGACACATACATCGAAAAACAATCACTTATTATTACGACTCTTTTATAAAAATACAAATCCTGCCATCTTTGAACACTTAAACAACTTAAATGAAAAAGAATTAATCCAAGTCGCCTTAAAGGATATCGAAAAAAGTTTAGGAATAACTGGAGAGCCAATACATTCTGAAGTAACAAAATGGACTGATTTAATGCCTAAATATTCCTTAACCCATCGAAAAACCATTGAATTCTTAAATGAAAAAATAGCTGAACTTTATCCGAACATCACTCTTGCCGGCTGTTCCTATTACGGTGTCGGAATTGCAGATTGTATAATGAATGGAAAAGAGACAGCGAAACAATTAATCGAACAAATTTCAAATAATAATTAAACGAAAAAGCATGTACCAATCATAGTAAGTAGTTCCGATAACGTGGAGAAAATCTAAAATCGTACTACAAATAACATAAGATTATATCGTTAACAAACAAAAGCTTGGGATATTCCCCAAGCTTTTATGTGTTAAAATTTATTTGTTTATTTAAAGGAGAAGTTGTATAAGTTCATTAGATGTTAACCCGAGTTTTAGAAATAAGCGGAGAAATTTCTCTTAATTAAGAAATAGCACTAAAACTACCATATATAGGCGGAAAGATTCCGACTATTAGCTCTAAAAACGTGAAAATAAGTAATTTTGCTTTGCTTAATCGGAAAACCTCCGCTTAAATACCCCGAACCGAGCTCTATTCTTTTGTTTAACCGTAAATATCCGCTTATTTTGATGATCTTTAATTGCTCAAAAAAACATCAATTATCTACTTTAGTAAAAAGATCAACATAAATAGTAATTATCAGACTACTCGGTATATCCTCCCGTTACTATCATAGATACATGCTTTTTTTCACCAAACGCCTAACACATCTAGCATAACCGCAATGATTAGCAATGGAGCAACATAGCGAAGAAGGAAAAACCATGCTTCAAATAGTCCCTTTTTCAGTTTGCTGCCCTTTTGAAGTTCTTCATACAATGCGGTTTTTTTCATTTTTAATGGAACAAAAATTGCGATAAGCAAAGATCCTAGCGGCATTAATATATTACTAACTGTATAATCCATTAAATCGAAAAATGTTTTCCCAAACAAGGTGATATCTCCTAACACACCATATGAAAGGGCAGATGGTATGCCAAAAACAAAGATGGCTAGACCGATGATCCATGACCATTTCTTACGTCCGTTCGGATTTCCTTTAGATATAACCGAAACGATGATTTCTAACATCGAAAAAGCAGACGTTAGAGCGGCAAATAAGAAAAGAATTAAAAATGCGATAAAAAACAACATACCAAATGGTAAATGACTGAAAACTGTTGGAAGTACATTAAATAAAAGTACCGGTCCTGCCCCAGGCTCTAACCCCATGGCAAATACTGCCGGGAAAATCGCTAGTCCTGCTAATAGGACAATGACTAAATTCATACCAACAATCGAAATGGCGGAACGCGGCAAGCTTTGACTTTTCGGTAAATACGAACTGTAGGTGACCATTACTGAAACACCGACACTTAAAGTGAAGAACGATTGCCCCATCGCCTCTAAGATTGTCTTCGATGTTACTTTTGAAAAATCAGGTTGCAATAAGAAGGTAACTCCCTCCATCGCCCCATCTAATGTAACAGCTCGTACAACAAGCAAGATAAATAAAATAAATAATGCCGGCATCATAATTTTGCTTGCTTGTTCAATTCCTTTTTGAACTCCTTTAGCAACAACTAAGATTGTAATAAGCATAAAGAGGAATTGAACGATCAAACTAATCGTTGGATTTGAGATTGTAGTTCCAAATACATCTGCATATTGCGCAGAACTAAGGCCGTTCAAATCACCTATGATGGCTTTGAATAAGTAAATGATAATCCATCCACCGATGACACTGTAAAAGGATAGCAAAATAAAACAAGTTACCATGCCTAGAATTCCAATCCAATACCATTTCGTTCCAGGTGCGATTTTTCGATATGAAGCGATAGCATGATCTTGTGTTGACCGACCAATTGTAAATTCAGCTAATAATAACGGCAATCCGAGTAATAAAGTAAAGACGATAAAAATTAGAAAAAATGCTCCGCCGCCATTTTGGCCAGCTATATAGGGGAATTTCCAAATTGCCCCTAAACCGATAGCTGACCCGGCAGCTGCTAAAATAAAACCAAGTTTTGATGACCATTGTTCTCTTTGACTCACGTGTATTCTCCTCTCAGATGTTCTACATGATGCCTTTGTTGCTCAACGTTGATCTGAGCGGAAATGGCAGGAACCATGAAAAGAAACTAGATGTTTAAATTAATTTATTTTTGAATGACTTTAGTTCTTCTATAAATTCATGAAATTGCGGGATATCCATTTGCTGCGCCGAATCGGATAAAGCAACCGCTGGATCTGGATGAACCTCAGCCATTACTGCATCCGCTCCTATTGCTAAAGCTGCTTTCGCAGTAGGCAGTAGTAAATCCTTTCTTCCTGTTGAATGAGTTACGTCGACGACAACTGGCAAATGTGTTTCTTTCTTTAATATTGGAACTGCGGAAATATCTAACGTATTCCGTGTTGCTTTTTCATATGTTCGAATTCCCCGCTCACATAATATAATTTGGTCATTCCCTTGTGCAATGATGTATTCGGCTGCATGGATAAATTCATCAATTGTCGCCGCTAAGCCACGTTTTAATAAAACTGGTTTTTTCACCCTTCCTACAGCTTTTAATAAATCGAAGTTTTGCATGTTTCTTGCACCTATTTGAATGACATCGACATAATCGAGAGCAAGTTCTACATCAATCGGATTTAGTATTTCACTTATCACAGCCAAATCATATTCGTCTGCTACTTGGCGTAAAATTTGTAGTCCTTCCACACCTAATCCTTGGAAATCATACGGAGATGTTCTCGGCTTAAATGCTCCGCCGCGCATTAATTTTATCCCTTGTTCTTTCATTGCTTCTGCAACTAGTCTTACTTGTTCCAAGCTTTCTACTGCACAAGGTCCCATAATAAAGGATTGTGTTCCGCTACCTATTAATTCACCTTTTATATCAACAATTGTGTTTTCTTTTTTCTTTTTCCGGGAAACTAATAGTGCTTTACGATTATCGTCTTCTTGCAATTCTAAGCTTGCTTTAAAAATACCTTTGAAAATATGTTGTAATGTTGAGGTTTCAAAAGGACCTTCATTTTGTTCTGCAACCATATCTAACACTTCACGTTCTCGAATTGGATCAAAACGTTTCGTGCCTTGTAGTTTTTTTATCTGGCCAATTTCTTGAACGACTTTTCCCCGTTCATTTAGTAAATGTAATAATTGTGAGTTAATTTCGTCCACCTTTTGTCGCAACTGTTGTAAATCATTATTCCCCATTAAAAACCCTCCTAATTTGTAAGTAATTTTTATAATAGCTAAGTTAAACTTGGTTGTTGATTTCCGCTGCAGGTACTCGCTTTTTCGCGGTTCTGCGGTGAGCCTCCGCGGGCGCTTCGCGTCTGCGGGGTCTCACCTTTCCCGCTAATCCCGCAGGAGTCTCGTACCTTCCGCTCCAATCAACATGACGTTAATATCACAATTGAACTTTAACAAAGCCTTTATAATAAAAAAGCCCCTACTGAATAAATCAGTAGGGACGATGTTTATCGCGGTACCACCCTAGTTGCAAAAGAATATTCTTTTGCCACTCTCTTTTGTTAACGATCGATTATCGACCGTCCTTCCTCTTCTTTATAAATGGAAGGATGCTCCGGAACCCGAAATTCGTGTTTATCTTTGTGCTGATTTACACCAACCATCAGCTCTCTTTAACAGGGAGATAAACATTACTATTAATTCCATCATTGCGTGTATATATTTAAATGCAAAAAGTCCCTACTGATTAATATCAGTAGGGACGATAATTATCGCGGTACCACCCTAATTGTAGATGATAAAATTCATCTACCACTCAACATTGTTAACGATCATTACGACCGGCTTTTCCTTCGTAAAAACTCGGAAAAGAAGCTCCAGGATTGAAATTCTAGTTTATCTGTATGCTGATTTACACCGGCCATCAGCTCTCTAAAATAGTGAGATAAACAATACTTAGTTCCCTTCAAAACTTTATATTATTTAAGTATGATTTGTATTATAAAGCTTCGTTTAAAATATTGTCAACACTTTTTAAAATTTTTTTACATTTTAATTAAGAAACTGTTCTTTATATTGGTTAATAATTAAATCAGGATCATTATTTTCGCCTTCTAATTGGCGTTTACGAGCAGCTTTATTTACTTGCTCATCCGCATGATAACTTGAGCGCACCATTGGACCTGCTTCACAATGCTTAAATCCTTTTTGTAGAGCAATTTCTTTTAACTCTGCAAATTCATCTGGATGGACATAACGTTCTACTTTTAAATGTTTTTTTGTAGGTTGTAAGTATTGGCCAATTGTTACAATATCCACACCATGCGCAAGCAAATCATCCATCGCTTCGATGATTTCTTCTTTCGTTTCTCCGAGTCCAACCATTATACTTGATTTTGTTGGTGTTTGAGGACTGATTTCTTTTACCCTTTTCAAAAGTTCTAAGGAACGATCGTAGGTGGCTTTTGCACGAACACGTTTCGTTAAACGACGAACAGTTTCAATATTATGATTAAAAATATCCGGACCTGCATCCATTAATGTATGCAGACTTTCATAGTCACCCTTCATATCAGATGGGAGTACCTCAACTGTACATGAAGGAACACGGCGTCGAATCGCACGGACCGTTTCAGCAAAAATTGCCGCACCACCATCAGCTAAATCATCACGTGCAACAGCAGTAACCACACAGTGGCGTAAGCCCATTACTTCCACTGATCTTGCGACACGTTCTGGTTCTTCCCAATCCAATTCCGTTGGCAAGCCCGTTTTTACTGCACAAAAACGGCATGCACGGGTACACGTATCACCAAGTATCATAAATGTCGCTGTTTTGCGAACAGCCCAGCATTCATGGATATTTGGACATTTTGCTTCCTCACAAACGGTATGCAATCTTTCTTCCCGCATCATTTTTTTCAAGCCTGTATAACTTTTATTCGTATTTAACTTGATCTTTAACCATTCAGGTTTTCTTAAGTATTCTTCGTTTTTAGCCACTATGTACACTCCTACCTTTGAAAAGTATATTCCTCATTTGCATATTTACTTTGCATAAGTTCTTCTACTTCTTTTAACATCTGGTTGTTCGGTTCATATGTAGTTAAATCAATATTAAGTCCCTTTTTAATGCCTTCGGTGAATGCGTTCTTTATTTCATCTATTGTTGTTTTTCTTCCTAAAATTTGATTAATCGTTACTGCTTTTTGTGCAAATCCAGTTTTTGTCTTATTTTTTACTTTCTCATTCGGAAATACAAATAGATCATATAGTGTATCAATATCGATTTCCATTGGAATGGAGCCATGTTGTAATACGACGCCTTTTTGCCTTGTTTGTGCACTTCCCGCCGCTTTTTTCCCATCAATCTCGAGCTCATACCACGAAGATTCTTCAAAGCAGACAGCAGTACCTGACTTTCCGATTGGCGTATCCGGAACAGCTAAATCCGCAGAAATACCTAGTTCCCGATATCCTTCTAATATTCCTTGAGATAATACCCGATAGGCTTCAATTATCGAAGGCGACATCTTTTCATGTTTTTCACTAATTATCATGCTGTAAGTCAATTCTTGATCATGTAAAACAGCCAGTCCGCCAGTTGGTCTGCGAACAATGTCGATTCCTTTTTCCTTTGCTGCTTTGGCGTTTATTCTTCCTGTTGTTTTTTGAAAATGACCTAACGATAGTGCCGCAGGTTCCCATGTATAAAAACGGAGAACCGGAGGAATTAGGTCTCGTGAATGCCAATCAAGAAGAACCTCGTCCATCGCCATATTGAAAGCTGGAGATTGAACTCCGGAATCAATAAAATACCAAGTTTCGCTCATGTGCTTCACCACCTAAAACTTTCAATAAAAAATGAGTCGGAATTAATTAAGAAAAAATATATTGGAATAATTTTCTTCCTTTTCAATCAATTTTTATGATAGCATTGTAGCGAGGTTTGTCAATAACAGGAACGAAAGGAAAATGTCATTATGGATAAATGAGTACAAAGGAATAGAAGGAAGTCTATCGGATTACTTATATATTATTTTTAAATTCAGATACATTATAACGAAACCTTAGAATTTATCCCCACTGACTTAAAATCTACAACCTCCCCCTTTTCATAAACAAAGTGATGTTCATAAACAGAGGAATCGTACAATAATTTGTCTAGAAAGTACTTCACATTCGCCATTCCTAAGTTTTCAGGATGGAGAACCCAGTTTATATCCTTCCAGTCTAGTATTCCTTCATCTGTTTTTATAGGTGTGTAGTAATCATAGGTTTCGGGCAACTCTGCTACAAAAGCATACATCCCGCCCGCATCTTTTCCGTCTACCATCCAAGTAACCGTACCTTTATATTCTATTTTCTCTATCTGCAAGCCAGTTTCTTCATCTATTTCACGTAACACACCTTCTAAAGGTGTTTCGCCCTTTTCTATTTTACCGCCAACGCCGTTCCAAATTCCCATCCATACTGGTTTATGTCGGTTCAACATGAGAAGTTCATGGCCTTTTTTAATAAAGCATATGGTGTATTTAAACATGAATACTTATCTTCCCTTCAAGAAATAGATAAATTATCAATCTGCCCCTCATATTATACAATACATATAAAGTTTCAATAGTTAAAAAATTCACAAGGTGTCAGGCACCATCTGTGGACAAATGTACACAAGCGGTGCCTGACACCTTTTCTTTTCACACATATATTATTCCATATAGTACATAAAGCCGATTGCACCTGCACCTGTGTGTGTGCTGATGATTGGGGTGGTAATTTCTATTTCGATGTTTTCAAAGCCGGTAGCGGTGAAAATAGCGTGCTTTAGTTTTGATACAAGTTCATAACTTTCTGCATGTGCGATGCCTACTTTTTTAATCGTTTTCCCCATTGCATCTTCAACTAAGCTTTTCACTAAATGCTTTACCACTTGTGCATGACTTCTCACATTTGCAATGGGATTATATACCCCATTCTCTAATGAAGCAATTGGTTTAATATGCAATAATGATCCGATTAACGCTTTTCCTTTGCCAATTCTTCCACCCTTCACAAGGTTATCGAGCTTTTCTACTACGACATATAGCCGCGTTTGTGATCGTATTTTTTCCAATCTCATGAGGATTTCATCAACGCTCTTTCCCTCTTCAGCCATTATTGCTGCTTCAACAACTTGAAAAGATAGCGCTTTCGAAATAAAGATAGAATCAACCACTTTCACCTTTGCCTTTGACAGTGCTGCAGCATTTTCAGCGGCATTGACTGTCCCACTCAATCCACCAGACATATGAATGGAAAGCACATCATAGCCCTCTTCGCCCAATCGATCATATAGCTCCAAAAACACACCTACCGGCGGCTGAGAACTTTTTGGAAGTTCCTTTGCTTCACTCATTTTATGAATAAATTCAATTGGAGTTATGTCAACTCGATCCAGATAAGTTTCCCCATCAATAAACAATGATAAAGGAACAACTTCGATCCCATACCTTTCGATCATTTCATTGGACATATCAACTGTCGAATCAGTAACTATTTTTATTTTCCCCATTCCATTACTCCCTCTAAAAAGCTCATATTATATAGGCACATATTTAGAAACTTTGCTTTTTGTTTTGCAAATAGCGCACCTTAATTATCTAAATTTAATTATATATCAGGCAATACCAATAACTAAATAGGAGATTACATACAGTTATGACAAAACACAAAAAATTAGCGTATTAGCATGCATTTAAATGAAATCGACACGATACAAGTCAGTAGATGCAAAAAATATGGGTAAAATATGATATAGTAATGAAATGAGTGGTGATTTGATTGGATATTAAACATTTGCAATATTTTTTAGAAGTCGCGAAATATAATAGTTTTTCCCTCGCAGCAGAACATCTGTATATTACACAGCCAACGATTAGTAAAATGATAAAAAATTTAGAAGTAGAGTTAGGTGTTGCTCTATTTGATCGCTCGCGAAAAAAACTTACACTGACTGACGCTGGGGAAATTATACTAGAACAGGCAAAGCTTATAGACAATGCCTTTCATAATTTAGAAACAGAATTAAGTAATCTTTTAGGTCTTAAAAAGGGACATATTCGAATTGGCATTCCACCAATATTTGATGCGCAATTTCTTCTTCAATTAATCGGTTTATTTCATGAAAAATATCCTGGTATAACATTCCAACTCGGTGAAGATGGCTCAAAGAAAATAGAGGAAGATGTAAATAATAATCTTTTAGATGTAGGTGTAGTCGTGCTTCCAACGAACAATGAGTTATTTCTTCATTTCCCGTTCATGGAAGAAGATTTAAAACTAATTCTTCATCCCTCCCATCCATTAGCTGAAAAATCGAAAGTAGAATTAAAAGAACTGGCAGGGGAATCATTTATCCTCTTCAATAAAGATTTTGCTTTGCACGATCGAATTATCTTCGCTTGCAACAGTGTAGGTTTTAATCCACATATTATTTCTAAAAGTTCTCAATGGTCATTTATTGAGGAAATGGTTTCTTGGAAACTTGGGGTATCACTTTTACCGGAAAGTCTTTGCCACCATCTTAGTAAAAATGTAAAGGCAATAACTGTTGTTAACCCCTCTATCCGTTGGGAACTCGCGATAATTTGGAACAAAAATCAATATCTATCCTTCGCTGCGAAGGAATGGCTCCAATTCACAAAAGAAAGTCTTTCGATAGATCTCTCCAAAAAATAACTTGATATTCCATTCTAATTCCTAGCCGATTGGTTAGGATTTTTTTGATGGATATCACAATTTCAACGATTGTAATGTCCAAATTGTAAAATTGCATATCAGATGATTCATGGACATAAGCGTTTTCATTGATAAAATCTATACAAATAATAAAATATAACCATTTTACTTAAGGAAATCGGCGACTTACACTAATGGGGTAGACAAAACCCTTTTGAGAAATTCGGCATTTAGAATTTCCAATTGAAAGGAAGTAATAACATGAACGCAAAAAAAATTAAAGAAAGCCGTATCGTTAATACTGCACAAGTATTATCATGCGATTTAAATAATTATAATACGCTATTCGGTGGAATTTTAATGAAAAAACTTGATGATGCAGCAACATTGTCTGCTCGTCGACATTCAAGAGTAAAAGAATGTGTCACTGCATCAACAGATTCAATCGATTTCTTATGTCCAATTCATCAAACAGACTCCGTGTGTGTCGAGTCATTTGTTACCTATACCGGCAGAACTTCCATGGAGATATTTTGTAAAGTGATTGCTGAAGACATTATGACTGGTGATCGTCGTATTGCAGCAACGGCCTTTTTAACATTTGTTGCTTTAGATGAAAATAAACGCCCAGTGGAAATACCTGGCGTTATTCCTGAAACAGAGGAAGAAAAATTTCTCTACAACACTGGGAAAGAAAGAGCAGAGATGCGTAAATTAAGAAGACAAAAAAGTAAAGAACTAGCTGGATACATTAACCTTGAGAAACCTTGGGACAAATAAGGGGAGAGACATTATGCTAACACTTTCAAGTTTGGAAGAGATTCAAGCAGCAAAAGAAAGTCTTGGAAAATTGCAAACAACATATCCAAGCCTTTTTGATAAATTAGTGCATGTTGTTAATTTAACAAGAGCATTTCAATTTAAATACCACTATATGGGATGCATAGTTATGGATGAAGATCCAAGCTATTATTCCCCCAATTTTGTACAAGGATCAGTTATCCGCTTGTACAAAAAAGAAGTACAACTATTAAAAGATGACGAGAATTTTCATATCGTCGAACAAATATTTGCCGATTATAAACGAATTGGCTATGCCAAAATCAGCCTACTCATTCAAGGCTCATCACCCGAATCATTAATGGGTGCCCCCGTAATACAATAATCATCCCCCAAAAAATAAAAACCAATCACCATTTACTTTAACTCTACACACTGGTGATTGGTTTTTGTTTTGATGTCTTTTTGGTGCCTGGCACCCCCTGTGGACATTTGTCCACGAACGGTGCCAGGCACCGTTAAAATTTTTTGATGGGGATTGGACTCGAGTTGAAGGATGCCGGGGAATCGATTTGGTCACGGTCATCGACAAAGCTTTGAGGGTTGATGAATGTAGAATCGTCCCCATTATTTACCCCATAGCCTTGCGTTTTTTTGTCCGAGTTATTCCAATCCGCTAGTAAATTTTGGCCAACATTCACGGCGGATGCATTTTCAAAAGAATTAATTTTTAACATAAAAATATTTATATTGATGGAAGCTCCCTTCATTTTATAACCTCCTTTTTACAGAATATATTATCCCTATCTGCCTTTTATGTAATAAAACATATACTTAGTCTGTGATTTCCCTCATTTATCGGTAATGAAAAAACTATTTTACTAATAGGATATATAGATGTCACATTTATCATTTACTATAGTGTACTTGCTTAGGATCATGCATGTTAGGGGGGAGAAAAGTGGATCTGGAAAAGCTAAAACAATGGATGGAAATCTCACAAAAATATCAAAACGGCAACTTTTGGGATATGATATTTGATCAGACTCCTTTTGAACCTCTAATGAAAGAATCGTCATATGGACCTCAAGAACAAAAATCACATACAAGGAATTCTTCTTTTCCCATCGTTGATATTTATCAAACAGATACACAAATAATTGTGTTACTCGAATTACCAGGATATCGAAAAGAAGATGTTTCACTTTCCCTCTCTGGTAATAAATTAGTTGTGAAAGGGTCATCCCATTTACCAATTGCAAACGCAATAACCATTCAGAATGAACGGAGATACGGAGATTTTGAAAGATTAATAGAACTTCCAGAACCAACTAAAAGTAAAGATATCCATGCTCGATTTGAAAATGGACTTCTAATCGTTACATATATGAGAAAATACACAAATGAAGAAGATATACCTATTACGTAAATTATTCAAAACACGAAGCCCGCTCCCTTCTCTTTTGTCTTACAACTATTTGTTTGTATCAACGTGATTTTTTTAACTATTTTTATTTATAGTTAAAATATTTTTTAACGTATTGGCTGTTCGTCATCATTCTTAAAAAAGTGTGGGGAAAATTATTATGTCTATTAAAGGATTTTTCAATCAAAAAGAAAATAATGATGACATTCAAAGTCTTAAATTAAACATCAATGAACTGAGGAAACAGGTAGAGAACATCAATACATATGAGCCTCAGTTGAAAAGATTGATTAAACTTGAGCCTGCTATTTTGAAATTAACTGATCAAAAGAAAAGAGCATCATCCAGCACTCAAACGAAGGACCATAATAAATTAAATGAGCAAACATTAAAACGACTGGAGATAGATATTTATTCAAAAGTTGCCAAGTTTATCTCCAATAAATTAAGTCCCCTTCAACAAAATTTAATCGATATGGAAACTCGATTAGGATTGATGGAAAAGGAAAACATTCTCCTGAAAGAAATAATAAAAAAACAATATGAACAAATGAATGAATTCGAAAATAGAATTGTCCGAATAGAAGAAAGCACAAAACCGATTGGGCCTGAACCGACTCAAACAACATCCGATCAACCAAACCCCGATCAACAGCCAATCATTATCCAAAAAGTAAACATTGAAAAGATCCTTTTGGACAAATATGAACAAACCAACAATTTTGGACAACTAGGAATTAAAGAAATTAGTGGACAATTGAACATCGGCGCTACCTATGGAAAAGGCATCATCCCTGCAGAACTGGTCGAAAATCTTAAAGAAGATTTAGATGGAATTAAGAAATCACAGGCATCCCCGCCAACTGAAGAAGAATCAAGCAGCGAAAACATCGATGAAACGCAAACCCAAACCCAAGAAAAACAACCCAACACCAACAAACATAAACCAACACACCACCAATACGACCAAAATCAAAACTTCGATGACATCCCCATCGAATAAAGTGTCAGGCACCATTTATACATAATTCGTAATTTTTATACCCTTTTTTGCATAAATGGTGCCTGACACTTTTGGGAAGATGGTTGTTTAAGGGGGGTGACAGGTGCCTTTGGTTTTCTATATAATATAGGTCAGATGTTTGTTGTAGTGGGAAAGGGGAAGATGTGTTATGGCTCGTCAACGTATTATTGATGAACGATTGCTAATGAAGGCGACGGAGGAACTTTTATTAGAAAAAGGGTATGATGGATTTCATTTTAAACTTCTTTCTGAGCGTTTAGGTGTCGGAAGAAGCACAATATATGAGTATTATGCTAATAAAGATGAATTAATTGCCTCATATATGGAAGATTTAATGACAATCATTATTGATAAATGCTCCAAGTTAGATATCGTTCACTCTCCTATCCAACAATTAAAAGGATTGCTTGAAATTTTCATCACTTATTCTCAAATTCATCAATTCATCCAATATATTCCTCAGCTTAGACGAATTGAAACGAATGAAATGAAAGTGCACATGGAAAAATTGGATCAAGACCATCGAAAACTTTTTTCACTTATTGTGGATATTATTAAAAATGCCCAAAAGGAAAAATATGTAAGAGCCGATTTACCTCCAGAATTAATTACAAGTATTTTCTTCAACTCTATTCAGATACCTAAATCACTTGAAACAGACCAAAAGGATTGGACTGAAAAGCTTTTTTCAATTATTTATGAAGGGATAGAAAAACGTTGAATTTTATTTGACACGTGTGTCGGAATGTGAAATAATAATTTCGCAATTGCAATTAATATTTTACAACAATCCGACACGTGTGTCATTTTATTTAGCTAAACATATTTTTTTGAACATTTCCGACACATGTGTCAAAAAAAGGAGAAGAAATTTTAATGAGTAAATTTTTGCAGTCCATCACTACCTTTTCCAGTGACAAAAAAGGTTCGAAAATTATCGTCCTATTGTGGATTGTCCTTGCTTTTCTTTTAGCAAGTGTGGCTCCAGGTGCAAAGGAATATTCCACCAATAAAAATGGCTCTGATTTACCGAATGATGCGAAATCAGTTATTGCAGATAAAAAACTTAAACAATATTTCAAAAATGATAGCGGCCTTCCAGCGTTATTAGTATTCAAACAAAAGAATGGGATCACTAATAAAAGTAAAAAAGAAATTGGCCATCTTATCGATTCCATATCAATTTCGAAAAACTATCCAAATGTAAAAGATGTTATTCCATACAGCACACTCCCATCAGCTGTTCAGGATTCTCTTCTTTCAAAGGATAAAGACACATTAGTCGCTCCCGTTATGTTAAAAGATAATATTGAAATGCATACAATAAACGATACAATAAGGCAATTTAAAAAAGAAGGAAAAAAAGAGTTATCTAAACAGCTTAAGCTGTATGTAACAGGTCCGGCGGGAATTGCATCTGACACACTGGAACTCTTCTCAAATGCGGATTTTGTTTTATTGTTTTCAACCGTAGGTATTATTTTAATTCTCTTAATTTTTATCTATCGCTCCCCTCTTCTTGCCCTTATCCCGCTTATTATTTCAGGGATAGTTTACGAAGTGGTTGATAAAGTGATAGGGCTAGCAGGAAAACAAGGAATGAGAATCGAATCTCAATCATTATCGATAATGATGATTCTTCTTTTTGCAGCAATTACCGATTATTCATTGTTTGTTTTTTCACGCTATCGTGAGGAGCTTAAAGTAAATTTAGATAAATATTCAAGTATGAAGAAAGCTATGAAAAGCGTTGGAGAACCAATTTTCTTTAGTGCAGGAACAGTCCTTGCTGCAATGCTTATTTTATTTACAGCTGTTTATAAACCATATCAAAACTTTGCGCCTGTATTCTCCATTGCAATGGCGATTATATTAATTGCTGGTATTACATTAGTTCCTGCTTTTTTCACTCTATTTGGAAGAAAAGCGTTTTGGCCTTCTATCCCTAAATATGGGGAAAAGAAAAATAATCAAAAAGGAATATGGTCAAAAGTAGCCAATTTCGTTACGAAGAAGCCACTAGTTTCGGGGGGAATTGTCCTCATACTATTAGTTGTCTCCGCACTTAATATGACAACTATCAAGTATTCTTTTAATCTCATTAAATCTTTCCCGGAGGATCTTGAATCAAGGGTTGGTTTTGAAATACTAGAGGATTCTTTTACAAAAGGGGATTTAGCCCCAACAGACATCCTTCTCACTATTGATAAAAAAGGGGATATAACGCAAGAAAAGGTAAATACTTTACTAAGTGAACTCGGAAAACAAAAGGAAGTAGATAAAGTCACCATTGGATCTGAAATGGATCAAAGAAAAAGTTCACCGGAAGATTATTTCTTAGAAAAAAATGCAATAAAATTAAAACTAACATTTAAAAATAATCCATATGAAATAGATTCATTAGATGCGTTAGACCATTTAAGAGATACGGAAAAAAACCTATTAAATAAAAGTAACCTATCTGCAAAGAGTTCCCATCTTTATTTTGCGGGTGAAACAGCGAAGCAGGCCGATGTTCGTAATCTAAATGATCGTGATACATCCTTAACAGTAGTATTAATTACGGCTTTAATACTCATATTGTTAATCGTACAAACACGTTCGGTCGTCGCACCCATTTATATGATTGCTACAATATTAATCTCGTATACTTCAGCAATGGGAATTAGTCAATTTATTTTTGACCATTTCCTTGACATGCATGCAATGAGCTATCGAATTCCTCTATACGCCTTCGTCTTTCTAGTAGCACTAGGGGTAGATTATAACATCATGCTAATGTCACGTATTAAAGAAGAGCTGAAAACTTACGATTTAAAAACAGCCGTCCAACGTGGGGTTACACTCACTGGAGGAGTAATTTCATCTGCCGGATTAATTCTAGCTGCTACTTTCGGCGTATTAATGACTCAACCAATTCTTGAGCTATTTATGTTTGGCTTTGTTGTCGCTATCGGCGTTTTAATTGATACGTTTATCGTCCGTGGCATACTTGTTCCAGCAATTGTTCTACTAATTGGGAAGTGGAACTTCTGGCCAAGAAAATTGAATACCAAAAAAATTGAAAAAGGATGATTTACTATGGATCGCACAAAATTATTGCTTAGAATGTCAGCGTTATATGGTGTTATTGGCGCAGTCCTTGGTTCACATATGGCGGCATCAAATGCCTATGCATTTCGCCCAGTGCATGCTCATATCTTGGTTGTCGGTTGGTTATCCTTATTTGCCTTTGCGATTTATTATCGTGTTTTCAGCATTCCAAAAAAGTCAGTTCTAGCTACCATTCATATTTGGACAGCAATTGTTGGATCTTTTGGCTTAACCGTCGGAATGTGGCTCTACAATATGAAGCCAATTAAAGGAATAGAAACATTTAATCTGCTATTCTTTATTATTGGAGGATCTCTCTTAATTATTTGTTTCATTGTTTTTTTATTAATGACTTTCATACAAGGACGACATCTCGGAGAAGAAAAATAAAAATGAGAGGAATTGCAGGCATCCTAAGTGCCTGATTCCTCTCATTTTTTGCCCTTTTACCAATGTTTTTGAAAAACTCGGATTTCACTTCCCAAAAGGAATTTATTAAAATTAAATTTATTTTAGCTTTCACTCCAACAATTTTGCAAAGTCCGAAATAGTCGTTGAATTTTTTACATAAATTCGCGGTAAAAGATAATTCTCATCGGCTAGCCCTTTTTCAATGAACGCTCCTGGTGTGGTTGTAAGTCCAAAGGAATAGTATTTTTTCGTATCCTCGACAACGCGTTTATTATAATTTCCATATGGATATGCCAGTGCAATCACCGGTTTCCTTGTAATTTGTTCAATTTTTTCCTTGGAATCTTTTAATTCATAGTCGATATTTTTAGCTTTCGTTAAATCTGGATGGGTTGCTGTATGCGATTGAACTGAGAACATGCCCGAGTTACTCATCATTACTAAATCCTTTTTTGATAACCGGTTCGAGCGGCCGATAAAATCTGAAATAACAAAAAGTGTCCCTGAAGGTTTAAACTGATTACTTTTTACTTTTTGAAAAATCTTGTACGCATTTAAATTATTTTTATATCCGTCATCAAATGTAATAAATACGGGCTTTTTAACATAGTTTATATCTTTCCATCTTTCAAAGGTTAATAATGTATAACCATTATTCTTTAAGTAGATCATTTGCCTTTCAAGGTTTTCAGGTGTTACATACAATTCCTTTGAACCAGTGCCTGCATATTCATCAATTGAATGATAAATCAAAATTGGTACTTTCTGTTTGCCTAGCACCCCTATTGGAAACCCAAAAACACAAAGGATGATGGCTAATAGCATCACCTTTCGCATAAACTTGCACCCCTTTTTTAAAAAAATATCGTTTATAGTATCCCTAACATCATTCTTTTTATGAGAAAGATATACCTTAATTTCCGTAAATTTACCTCTTAGTCTTTCTTCAGCAATATTTCCATTACATAGTAAATAGATTATACTTATGACAATACGAATTTAGGAGGTACACGATGGAAAACGATCGTTCTGAACAAATGGAAACACAAAAAAAGAAAATTAGCTTACAGGAAGCGATGAAACAACAGCTACAAAATAAAAAGGGTCATACAAATTCCGGAAATTCAAATAAAAATACCCTTCCCACAACAAAAAAAATGAAAAGCCAGCAAACGAAAAAAACAAATAACCAAAGAAGAAGAACGGGAGTATAATGAACGGACAAAATCGAAAAGACATTATACCAGGTACCCAGGTCCGCATTGTTCTAAAAAAAGATCAACGAACCGGAAATTTGACCGCCGGAACTGTCCAAGATATTCTTACAAATTCAAGTTTTCATCCACATGGAATCAAAGTAAGACTTACAGACGGGCATGTTGGCAGAGTAAAGGAAATTATGGTAGGTCCTCATTAATTAAATGATGATGGACTTGCCTTTTTTTTACCTTTTTCAAAATCAATGCTGCTAAGAAAAGCGCAAGCGACTTGCTCATCGACGTAAAAACTGGAAGGACTTTGACTGAGATAAAGGAAACAGATGAGCCTGTAAGGCGAATCGATGTTGACTTATCGTAGGGAGAAGTCCTGAAGTTTTCTAGTCGATAGGCGCTGGAGCTAGACAATGCAGTTATTTATTAGGAATATTAACTCTATAAAATTTATATTTTCTTACCTTTGTAAAAAAAAGATGTCCTTTCATTAAAATAGTCTTGTATAAATAAGGCGGCGGCGAAAATATCATTTTTTACACCTTTCCCCTATCAAATAACTATAATAAATTGAAGTTAATTTCTCTATTTCCCTAGAAAGGATGGGTGTATTTGAAAACAACCGAATTATTTGATCTAACGAATAAAACGGCTATTATTACAGGCGGCAGCAGTGGCCTCGGCTCACAAATGGCCCTTGCTCTTGCAGAAGCCGGTGCAAATATTGTCATATGTTCACGCAATATCCAAGCATGCCAAGAAATGAGTGACTTATTAAATCAACAAGGATACCATTCCATTGCCCTCAAATGTGACATTACAAATCAAGAGGACATCGATTACGTTGTTGATGAAACAATAAAAAACTTCGGTACAATCGATATTTTAATTAATAATAGCGGAACGTCTTGGATTGCCCCTGTACTTGATATACCAGCAGACAAATGGGACAAAGTCATGAATGTAAATCTAAAAGGCATGTTCTTCTTTTCACAGGCAGTTGCAAAAATCATGAAAGATCAAGGTGGCGGAAAAATTATTAACATATCTTCTGTTACTGGTCTTTTTGGAACAAATCCGGCTTTTCTTGATTCCGTCGCTTACAATACGAGTAAAGGTGCTGTCGTTTCTCTAACAAAGGACTTAGCCGTTAAACTCGCTCAATATAATATCCAAGTAAATGCAATCGCACCAGGTTTTTTCCCTACTAAAATAACAAAAGCATTAGACAAAGCAACCACTATCATATTAAGTAAAATTCCTGCAAAACGTTTTGGGACCGACCAAGATTTAAAAGGCTCCGCACTCTTCCTATCATCCAAAGCATCTGACTATATCACCGGACAACTATTGGTAGTTGATGGTGGATTGACTACAAATCTATAAAGTAGAAAGGAGTTACAACAATGTCCGATAAACAATCATTAGATATTTATCGTCTGATCAAAAGGAACGGATTTCTCCTCGAAACAAAAATTAATCAAGCAATCCAATCACAGCTTAATCATGAGGCAATCATCAGACAGTTCGGTACACATAGTAAAGTTTCGGCAGCAGTTATACGTAAACTTCAAAATTCAATCGAATCTATCTCAATTCCTTTCAATTTTCCTACTAAAAATGATGTAGCCAATGCGACAAAAATTACTATCCAAACCGAAGAAAAAGTAGACCTAATCGATGAAAAAGTAAATACAATCTTACAATCATTAGAGGAACTTAAACAATTAGCCTCAGAAGGTGTAGAGCAACATGAATAAATACATCCACAAGGCTAAAAAAGAAGTGCAAAGATGGTCCGGCTTCAGCAAAACGCTGACCACTCCTGTCAGCTACTCAGGCGTATCGCGTGAAGCCATTTGGAAGAAAAATAAAGCAACGTTATGGTATTACGAACCACCTGTCAAAAACTATACGATCCCTATTCTACTTGTCTATTCCATAGTTAACCAACCAGATATATTAGATTTAGATCCAGAAAACAGTTTAATTCAAGCATTTATCGATGATGGCTTTGAGGTTTATTTGCTTGATTTTGGTACCCCAGGATATGAAGATAAAGACTTAACCCTCAATGACTATGTAACAAAGTACATTGAAAAAGGGGTCGGAAGAGTTCTTACTCACTCCGGAGCGGATGAAATTTCAGTGATGGGCTTCTGTCTTGGCGGAACTTTGGCTGCTATGCATGCGAGTATCACCGATCAACCAATCAAAAACTTAATTCTTTCCTTAACGCCAATCGATTTTCACGTTTTTCCTTACTTTAATCAGTGGAAAAAACCGTTGACAGAAAAAAATACGAATTTTGACCCAATTTTCGATTCAATCGGTCTTATCCCCTCACCATTTATTGAAGGCGGCATAAGGCTAATCACCTCCCCAGTCTATTTCTCCCCATACTTATCACTATTAAATCGGGCATATGATGACCAATATACAATGAAATGGAGCAGAATGAATGATTGGACCAAAAGCCATATCCCACTTTCAGGTGCGGCGCTGAAACAATTGTTTAACGATTTTGTACGAGACAATAAATTAATCAACGGAAATCTAGTCATTGATGAAAAAGATGCTAATTTATCTAATATTAATGCCAACCTATTAGTTATTGGATCGCAGTTTGACAAACTAGTTCCTCCAGAACAAATACGTCCAGTTATGGATTTAGTATCAAGTAAAGACAAAACTTTTCACATGTTAAAGATGGGCCATGCAAGCTTACCAATCGACGGGAAACTCCCTCCCTACCTAAGCGAATGGCTATCTCTTCGTTCTCATTCAACCGAATAGACAAAATAAAGGAGGTATTCGCATGATTTACAATCTTGAAGAAATTCAGCCTCTCAAAAACCATTGTGAACTAATTGGCTACCTAGGCTTCGCCGGAATAATCTTCACTATATTTTGCTAAGTAAGAAAGGATGTTAGGTAAACCTAGCATCCTTTTTATTTTGGTTCCTTCTAAAAGATTGCTGCTTTACTTTGAACACAAAATAATATTGAAAACGCGGAGTGGATTGGAGCGGAAGGAGCTTGACTCCTGCAGGACATAGAGGAAAGGTCGAGACCCCACAGGCGCGAAAAGCGCTGAGGAGGCTCGACTTCCTCCCTGCGGAAAGCAAGCTCCTGTAGCGTAAAGGAACGGACCACTGTTTATTTACAAAACAGCCTTTATTTAAGAAAAAATTAAGAATGACAACTCATAATGTAATTATTCCAAAAGATGAATCTAAAACAAACCTATTCTATGGAAAATTAAATAAGGAAAATCGAAAGGAGAAAATAGAGTGAAAAAGTGGATCATCACAATCATTATTGCAGTTATTGTTATTGGAGGTGCAAGCTGGTATTTCCTCCAAAATAAAAAGAATCAACAACCGGTTATGGCAGCTACCTCGACAGCAACTGTTCAAAAAGGAAAACTAGATGTAAAAGTGAGTGGCTCAGGCTCCATCTCTTCATCAAGTAGCCAAGATGTTAAAGCAACAGAAATGGATGAAATTGACGAAGTTCTCGTTTCAAAAAATGATACCGTAACTAAAGGAGACGAGCTCATCACCTTTACAGATGGAAGTGATCCGATAGTTGCACCGATTACTGGTACCATTACATCACTTGATGTAGCAAGTGGGGATAAAACATCAGATGGACAAGTTATTGCACATATTACAAATTATAAAAAACTTGAAACAACGATAAAAATTGATGAATTAGATATTTCTGATATTAAAGTTGGTCAAAGCGCGGAAATTACTGCGAGTGCCTTTCCTGATGAAACATTTAAAGGAAAAGTAACGAATGTTGCCAAAGAAGGAGAAGCAACAAATGGTGTGTCGACTTTTGATGTCACAGTAAATATTAACGAACCAAAAAAACTAAAGGTTGGCATGTCAACAGAGGCCAATATTTTAACAGCAAGTAAAGGAAATGCTCTTTACATACCTGTTGAAGCTGTTCACTCAAATGGTGATAAAAAATATGTCGTGATTCCACAAACCGATAACCAGGATCAGGAACATTCCTCTTCCTCACGAGTGGAAATTAAAACAGGAATCCACAATGACACATATATAGAAGTAACAAATGGTCTCAGCAAAGGACAGCAAGTGGAACTACCTGCTATCGTGAAAAGTTCCTCCACAACGAACGAAAAAATGCGTGGCATGGGTGAAGGCGGCATGATGAATGGGAATTTCCCTGGGATGAATCAAAATGGTGGTACTGGACCTATGAACCGTAATAATGGAAACGGAGGCGGAAGACCATAATGACCAACACATTGATTTCCATCGAGAACATGGTGAAATCCTATACGATTGGTGGAGAGACGGTAACTGCTCTCCATCGGGTTTCCCTCCAAATTGAAACAGGAGAATTTTTAGCCATCATCGGTCCATCTGGATCCGGCAAATCAACATTAATGAATATGATCGGTTGTCTCGATAAACCCGATTCTGGAAACTACCTTTTAGAAGGCAATAAGGTAAACAACATGAATGATAATCAATTAGCGAAAATCCGCAATAAAAAAATTGGGTTCATCTTTCAAAATTTTAATCTACTGCCCAAGCTTTCCGCTATTCAAAATGTTGAGTTACCCCTTTTATACTCAGGAATGAATCAATCTGAAAGAAGAAAAATTGCAGAAAGCTGTTTAGAAAAAGTAGGTTTATTAGAAAGGGCAAACCATTTACCAACCCAGCTCTCAGGTGGACAACAGCAACGGGTAGCGATTGCCCGTGCTCTTGTGTGCAACCCTCCTATTCTTTTAGCTGACGAACCTACGGGTGCTTTGGATAGTAAGACGAGTAAAGAAATCATGGGAGTGATCAAACAATTAAATGAACAAGGACGCACAATCATTGTCATTACCCATGACCTATCGATTGCTAATCAAGCAAAGCGAGTTGTCCAAATTAATGATGGCAAACTAACCGAAAAGGGAGGAAAAGAACGTGAAGTTTCTTCCGTCTATTAAATTAGCACTAAAAAATATCCAGACAAGTAAATTGCGTTCCTTCCTAACCATGCTAGGAATCATTATCGGTGTTGCTTCCGTTATCACCCTTGTTTCCATCGGACAATCCTCAACACAATCCGTAACCAATGAGATTAATAATCTCGGAACAAATTTATTAACTGTCAATGTATTGGATACGGATAATGGAGAATTAAAAGACACAGATGTTGAGGCGTTCAAAAAATTAAATGGCGTGAAAGATGCCGCTCCCCTTGTCTCAGGGAGAGTAATGGCGAAAAACGGACAAACGACCACACAGGTAAGTGTAACTGGGACTACTTCCTCCTACTTAACAATTAAAGATTTATCTTTAACAAACGGAAGATTTTTAGCAGATATTGATAACGAATACCGCCAAAAGGTCGCTGTACTCGGGTCAGAAACGGCCCAAACATTATTTGGCGTGGATAATCCAATTGATAAAACGGTCCAACTGAATGGAACTTCGTATAAAATTATTGGTGTGTTAGCATCGAAAGGAACGTCCATTGGACAAAGTGGTGATAACATTATTATTACACCACTTAGTACTGCTGAACGACTTTTACAAACTCTCACCATTCAATCCGTTGTTGTCCAGGCAAAAAGTGAAGAGCAATTAAATTTTGTTGAGTTTGCATTAGAACGATCACTTAATTCAATTTTCCATAATAATACTGATAGCTTTAGCGTCACAAATCAACAAGATTTAATGGAAACAATGAGCTCCGTTTCAAAAACGATGACGATGCTGCTTGCTGGTATTGCCAGTATCTCATTATTAGTTGGTGGAATTGGGATCATGAATATTATGTTCGTATCGGTCTCCGAACGAACAAAGGAAATCGGTATTCGCAAAGCGATTGGAGCGAAACGAAAGGACATTTTAACTCAGTTTCTCATCGAATCTATTGTGCTAAGCGGTTTAGGTGGATTAATCGGAGTAGGTTTAGGGTTCTCCACTGTAAAAATATATTCAATGATTACTAGCTCTACACCAAGTTACTCATTATCCATTGCAGCGATTCCATTTCTATTTTCACTTGTTGTAGGCATCGTTTTCGGAGTATTCCCGGCTAACAAAGCGTCGAAGCTACATCCGATTCATGCGCTACGATATGAATAAAGCAATAAAGGGTCTGCTACTTACACGATTAAGGGTAGACCCTTCCTCTATTTTCAAAATGGACATTCCCTTGATATGATAGAAGCGAAGGAGAGATACGTGTGAGACTATTAATTGTTGAAGACAATGTCGATTTACTCGACTCAATGAAACAAATATTACAAAATGATTTTGAAATAGAAACGGCTACAGATGGTGAAGAAGGTTTGTTTTTAGCAATGCAAAATATCTATGATGTCATTTTGCTTGATGTGATGCTTCCAGAAATAGATGGATTTGAACTATTAAAGCGACTTCGTAATGAACGAATCATGACGCCGATCCTTTTTGTCACGGCAAAAGATGCATTAGAAGATCGAGTAACAGGGTTAGAAATGGGCGGCGATGATTATTTAGTCAAGCCATTTCAAGCACCCGAACTTATTGCCCGGATTCGTGCATTACTTAGACGAAGCGGAAATTTAACAATTGATCATACAATCCGCTATCGAGGAATCGAGCTTTTTGGCAAGGAACAAGAAATAAAAATCGATGAACACCCCGTGAAATTGACAATTACACAATATGAATTACTTGAGTATCTTATCCAAAATAGCGGAAAAATTGTAACGAAGGAGCAAATTTACGACCGAATTTGGGGATTTGATTCCGATACAACGGTCGCTATTGTGGAAGTATATATACATCATTTACGGAAAAAGCTTGAAAGTTTCGGGTACCATAAAGATATTCAAAATGTTCGTGGCATCGGGTATATATTAAAAAATCCAATGGAGTAACCTATGTTCAGAAAAACTCGTATTCAATTAACAATCGTAAACTCAATCGTTTTTATTATTTTAATTACCGGATTAGGCTTCATTATTTATAACTTTGTTAGCTCTTATATTTATAAAGATGTCGATCATTCATTACAAAATGCAATGAATGATTTGGAAAAAGGGAAATTACCACGTGTTACCGGTCCCCGATTAGGTATGGGTGGACCGCAATCCGTTACACTTCTTATTTGGGACAAACAGCAAAATTTAATCAACGGTAATGATCTATTAAATCCAGAATTTATTGAGGAACACAAGGCAACATTTATACAAAAGCAAGCAAATAAATTAGAAGATCTTGAAGTAAAAGGATCCTATTACCGCGCCATTTCTGTAAAGGTTCAGTTAAAAGATCAGCAAGTGTTCCTTGAATTTATTCGAAGTACAGAAATTGAGCATCATGTCATGGAACGATTATTAACGATCATGATTGTTGGCTGTCTTATTGGGAGCTTATTAGCTATTATTGCTGGCTTTTATCTTGCTGAAAGGGCGTTGCTTCCAATAAAAAACGCTTGGAATAAGCAACAGCAATTTGTTTCGGATGCATCCCATGAACTGCGAACACCACTTGCAGTCATTCAAGCCAAAAGTGAGATTTTATTACGAGAACCAGATGCGAAGATTGAAGAAAAAGCAGCGGATATTTCGATTGTTTTAAAAGAATGCCGTCGCTTAACGAAACTCGTAGCAAATTTATTGACACTTGCCCGTTCGGATTCCAATGAAATCGAAATGGAGAAAAAGGAATTCTTTTTAGATGAACTTTTACATGACATCGTCGAGCATTATTCCGAAGTAGCTTTATTTCAAGGAAAACAACTTACCCTCGACTCCTCCCCACCAATTTCTTTTTTCGGTGATAAGGATCGCATCCATCAGCTAATCGTCATTTTATTAGATAATGCGATGAAATATACAAATGAAAACGGGGTTATTAAATTATCCTCTTATGAAACAAAGAACATGATTGGAATTGTTGTGGAGGATAATGGAATCGGTATGAAGGAAGAAGATGTGTCGAAGGTTTTTGACCGTTTCTACCAAGTTGATAAAGCGCGTTCCAAATCAACTAGTTTAGGTTTAGGGCTTTCCATTGCCAAATGGATCGTTGATAAGCATGCGGGCAAAATAAAAGTCGAAAGTAATTTAGGTGAAGGCAGCCGCTTCGAGATTCAATTTTCCAAACGAGAAACGCTTAAAATACAAAAAGGAAAAACCTACTAGATTGGTTTTTCCTTTTTAATTTATCGTTCAACCGAAGGCACAGTCTTCTGTTTTCTTTTTTTATTCGCTCTTGCAATGATGATTGCCAAAACGATACCTGTAATAGACAAAATAAGCATACCTATTGCTGCAATGAGACCAACTATTCCATTGTGCAGGCTTCGAATATTCATACTTAATGAATTTATGCTTCGATTCTCTCCAAATTCACCATTTCCTTGCCTAAATGGTTTATTAGGAACTGTGGTCGATCCATTTTGTGCAGCAGTATTTCCTTCTGTGGTTGATTCTTGTTGCTCATTCATCATCCCTTGTTGTGGTGGAAATTGCCGCTCTCCTCTACCTTGCTCTTGGAAATACAAATAAATTCCAGTAACTGATTCTATTAATAGAAAGATTGACACAATAATTCCTACCCAAAAATGAAGTCTTCTCACCTTTTTCATCCCAAATCTCCTCTCCAAAATGAACTATTGTTTTTATTGGACAAGTTGATTATGCGGGATTTCGCTTAAATTTCGCTTAAAATTTACGACTATAATCTTACGTAAAACTAAGACTCTAGTCCGTTAAAAAACGACTATATTTCTATAAAATTAAGTACGATAATGAAAGGGGGATTGGAATGACGAAAGATACACCAACAAATACAAATCAAATTGGAAGAATGATTTTCCTCATACTCTCAAT
Organism: Heyndrickxia vini; assembly: GCF_016772275.1. NCBI lineage: Bacteria > Bacillati > Bacillota > Bacilli > Caryophanales > Bacillaceae > Heyndrickxia > Heyndrickxia vini. The sequence goes on from NZ_CP065425.1 coordinate 3,303,250, forward strand.
ACTATTTATTATGTGTTTGCTCACCCAAGTATTTTTTGCGGGTCTAGCTATTTTTATCAATCCATCGAATTGGGCAAACCATACAAACTTTATCCATTTCTTTGAATGGCTTCCGCTATTAATGCTGATTACTAGTTTTGTAGGGAAATTGCCTGTCGGAATGCGTTGGCAAAGTGCCGGACTATTCGTTTTAATTTTTCTTATGTATTTCACCGCACACAGTAATACAATCGTACCAATCAAATATTCAGCTGCTGCACATCCTGTCATAGCAATGGTGCTGTTTATCCTTTCAGTAAATGTTACACAACGAGCGGCTCAAATGCTCAGACACAAATAACAATTAGTTTATCTTTAGGGCATTACCTTCATTAGATGATGCTCTATTTTTCATATTCTTCATCAAATGACCATTAAATTCTTGTAGATTGGAAGCGGAAAGTAAGATAAAATGGAAACGATTATATGTTTTATGTGAATAGAGAAATTAATAGTTTAATGATAGGAGAATAAACTTATGTCTTTTTCGGAAATTAACATTGATGTTTTTCGATCAATAAATAATGTGGGAAAAGAAATACCTGCCACCCAACCGGTTGCGGTTTTTGTGGCTGAATACATGCTGTATTTTTTAATTTTAGCACTTCTCGTTCATTGGTTTACTAGAAGACCAAAGAATCGAATGATGGTGATTCAAGCAGTGGTTGCTACTGCAATTGCAGAGGTTCTTGGCAAAATAGCCGGTAAACTGTACTCCCACCATCAACCTTTTGCTGAATTACCACATGTGAATAAATTAGTCGAACATGCCATTGATAATTCATTCCCGAGTGATCACTCAATTATCTTCTTTTCCATTTGTTTCTCCTTTTTTCTTGTTCGGAAAAAGGAATGGTGGCTATGGATTGTTCTTGCCATTCTTGTCGCCATTTCGCGTGTGATGGTCGGAGTTCACTATCCAGTTGACGTTGCTACTGGAGCACTTTTGGGTATTATTTCGGCACTTATCGTTTATTGGATTGTTCCAAAACTAGCTTTCATTAAGCAATTGCTTCGCATGTATGAAAAAGTAGAAAATCGAGTTCTTCCGTCGAAAAACAAAACGGAGAACTACTGATTATATTTATAAAGAAAAAAGATGACGAAACGTTTCGCCATCTTTTTCTTTATTTATTCAGAATCCCATGCTTTTGCAAATATTGCTTCGCAACCTGTTCAGCTGATTGTCCATCGACATTTACTAAATAATTCATTTCCTGCATCTCATCCTCGGTGATCTTCCCTGCTAGCTTATTTAATATTTCTCTCAACTCCGGATATTTTTTTAATGTTTCCTTTCTTAATAATGGAGCTCCTTGATAGGGTGGAAAAAGATGTTTATCGTCCTGTAAAATTTTCATATTATATTGCTTTAATTCGCTGTCTGTCGAATAAGCATCTAATAATTGAATATCCCCTTGTTTCAGCGCATTATAGCGCAATTTAGGCTCCATCGTTTGCATATGTGGGAATTCAATTCCATACTTCTTGATGATTCCTTTGTAGCCATCTTCCCGATCAGAGAATTCTAAGGTGAAGCCAACTTTTACACGATTTTGTACCTTTGTTAAGTCTGAGATCGTTTGTAAGTTATTGTTTTTTGCATAATCAGTTGGAACTGCAAGTGCATATGTATTACCATACTTCATTGGCTTTAACATGATCATCTTATATTTCGCAAGCATTCCATTTTCAGCTTGCTCATACACATCAGCTGCATCCGTACTTACAGCCTCTTCTTTTAAAAAAGTAGAAATGGCTGTTCCCGTAAATTCGGGATAAATATCGATATCACCTGATTTTAATGCATTAAAAACCATTGATGTTTTCCCTAAACCGGGTTTTAATTCCACCGTTAAATCTGTGTCTTCTTCAATCAATAATTTATACATATTAATTAATATCTCGGGTTCCGCGGCAAGTTTTCCGGCAATAACAAGCTTTTCCCCTTTATTTCCGCCTATTTGCGGGATAACGATGATAAGCAGTACAGCTACAATAGCAATGCCGCCAATTTGCATCGTTCGCTTGAAAGGATAGCGTTCAATCATACGTAGGACGACATCAAAAATAATCGCTAATAACGCAGCGGGAACGGCACCTAAAATAATGAGATAATGATCATTGCGATCGATACCAAGAAGGATAATATCTCCTAATCCGCCCGCGCCAATCAATGCTGCAAGGGTAGCCGTTCCGACGATTAGAACCGTTGCTGTTCGAATTCCTGCCATTATAACAGGAAAAGCTAGTGGCAGCTCCACCTTAACTAATCGTTTTCGATTATTCATTCCCATTGCATGTGCCGCCTCAATTAATGAGGCATCCACTTCCTTAATGCCTGTATACGTATTTCGTAATATCGGTAATAACGCATATACAACAAGGGCAATAATCGCTGGTACTGTCCCGATGCCAACTAACGGAATTAATAATCCCAATAATGCCAAGGAAGGGATGGTTTGAAAGATGGCCGCAATGCCCATGACCGCTTCCGCAATTTTTCTGTGCTTTGTAATGTAGATGCCTACGGGTATTCCAATCAATATCGCAATTAGGAGTGCAATAAACGAAATTTGCAGATGTTCTAAAAAGGCTTGGAATAGTTGTCCTTTTCGCTGTTCAAATACTTGGATTAACCGATCCATTCGTTATGCCCTCCCTTCTTCTTGGCTGGCTAAATATTGGATAACAGTATGGCTAGTTACAGTGCCGATTATTTTGTTATCGTGTTCAACAGCGATTTCACCATCACTGGCTAAGATGGATAGTAGAGCAGAAAGTTTTTCCCCTGTCGAAATAGTTTTCAACGAATAAGACGGAGTTGGATTGGGGATAATCCACTGAAGCAAACTCTCAACGAGCTCCTCTTCCCATTCACGTTTATCATTTTGTGTTTTTAAAAAACGTCGCACAAATTCATTTGCTGGATGATTGATAATTTGTTCAGGTGTATCAATTTGAACAACCTGACCTTCCTTCATGATGCATATTCTATCCCCCAGTTTAAATGCTTCATGGATGTCATGTGTAACGAAAATGATTGTTTTATGTATTTGTTTTTTCATCGATAATAAATCATCTTGTAGTTGTTGCCGACTTAACGGGTCTAATGCACTGAAGGGTTCGTCCATTAAAATAATATCCGGATCGGCTGCCAGCGCCCGAATGACACCGACCCGTTGCTGTTGCCCACCTGAAAGTTCATCCGGTTTACGTTCTCGGAATTTCTCTGGCTCTAAGCCGACCATCGTTAATAACTCATTAATCCGTTTGTTAATATCGGATTTTTTCCATTTCTTTAGCTCTGGAACCGTTGCAATATTTTCTGCAATCGTCATATGTGGAAAGAGGGCAATTTGTTGGAGAACATAACCAATATTCCATCGGAGGGAATGGATGTCATAGTCACCTACATTTTTATCTTGGATATAAATGTTTCCTTGTGACAACTCAATTAAACGATTAATCATTTTCAATGTCGTCGTTTTTCCACAGCCACTTGGACCGATTAGGACAAAAAACTCCCCCTTATTGATCGAGAAATGCAAATTGTCGACAGCTTTTGTTCCATCAGGGTACTCCTTTGATACGTGTTCAAATCGAATCATTTTTTATCTCCTTTAATTTGATCTTCTTGGGTTCTATGTTGATTGGAGTGTAAATCAATAGGTAGTAAAAAGGCTGTTTACCTAGTTTTGTAAACAGCCTTTTTTATTCTTTCTAGCACGATGCTACGTTTGCCTTAACAAAATATTCCTTAAACATGCCGTCTTTTATTTCTAAACAATTTAATTGATGTCCATATACACAGGCACCATCAATACCTATTTTTTTATTACCATAATATACATCAGCCTTTTCATGCAAGTAAATTGCTGGTGTATGACCATGAATAATCGTCCGGGAAAAGGAATGATTTACTTGAAGAAACGGATCCCGTATCCATATCAATTCGTGATTACTCGTTTTTTTCCAATCATCATGTTCCGGATTGATTCCTGCATGAACAAAAATGAACTCATTTGTTTCATAAAAATATGGGAGGTTTTCGATGAACGAAACAATTTCTTTATGTGTTTCTTCGATTTTTTGCGCCCATTCTTGATATGTTGAGTCCTCTTCTGCAGGATGATTACAGCTCTCATCCAAGAAGGATTGTATGGTTTCTAATGCTCCATTTCGAAAATATCTTTCCTTTTCACCAATCGGATCTGCTAACCAATTACAAAACATTTGATCATGATTACCTTTTATTGCTACGGCCCCATGCTTCTCTACTAATTCTTTCACGAAATAAATGACTTCTTTGCTGTTTTTTCCTCTATCCATGTAATCGCCTAAAAGTATCAATTGATCTACACTAGAATCGTATTTTGCTAGTGATAATAATTCCTTAAACTCATGAAAACAACCATGGATGTCACTAATGACAAGAATTCTATTTTTATTCATACGATACCCCTTTTCTTCTCTAAATAGTACAACTTTTCACATTTATTTTCTATTATCTTGTTTTTGTAAAGCTCTTTTTGCAAACTTTGTTGCTATTAGTCAGTATGAAAGTGATTTCCGCTCCAATCAGCCCTTCATAACGGAATTGTAAGTCGAAAAAATTGCAAAAAAAATTCAATAGATTGTTGCATCTAACAAATATGAAAACGCAGAGTGGATTGGAGCGGAAGGAGCTTGACTCCTGCGGGATATAGAGGAAAGGTCGAGACCCCGCAAGCGCGGAGCGCTGAGGAGGCTCGACTTCCTCCCCGCGGAAAGCAAGTGCCTGGAGCGGAAAGGAACGGTCAACGTCATTGATGTAATAATCGCTCCAACAATTAAAAAGTTCATATTCAGTTCATAAAGATTTTATATACTGCAAATACTCAACAAGGAAAGGAAAGATATGATGGAAAACATTTTAAAAAATGAAAACCAACTTGTAACAAATAAAAGCAATAGAATTCTCGTTATGGTTGGGTTAATTATCGGGTTAATTTTTTCGGAATTAGATGAAACCGTAGTGAATACGGCGATGCCTACGATTATTCGTGATCTTGGCGGATTATCTATGTATGGATGGGTTGCCGGGGTTTATATGCTGGCATTATCAGCATTTATGCCGATTTTAGGAAAGCTGGCGGATTTAGTCGGACGAAAAAAGATTTATTTAGCTTCGATGGCTTTTTTTATCGGAGGATCGATTGTTTGCGGACTATCCCAATCGATGACCATGTTATTGATTGGACGTGGCATTCAAGGATTAGGGGCTGGTGGATTGATGCCACTTGCGATGACCATCTCAAGTGATCTTTTTCCAGTTGAACAACGGGCGAAGGTTCAAGGGTTTATGGGACCAATTATGTTCATTCCAATGTTATTAGGTCCGTTAATGGGTGGATTTTTCGTCGATCAAGTAAGCTGGCATTGGATTTTCTTTGTGAATATTCCAGTCGGAGTACTTGCAGCGGTTCTTTTAGCAAGTGGATTAAAGGAAGGAAACGAAAAGAAAAAAGTAATTATTGATTGGGCAGGTGCAATCTTGTTAGTATCTGCAATTATTTCGTTATTGATCACTCCTGTACTAATTGAAAATGAAGGATATACATGGGGCTCACCATTCATAATTGGTTTGCTTTGCCTAGGTGTATTGCTGCTTGGTATTTTTATTTGGGTGGAAACAAAGGTGAAGGAACCAATTGTGCCGCTTCACTTATTTAAAAATCGAAATATTTTAGTGTTATCAGTGATTGTATTTGCAGTAGGAATTGGGCTTATGGGATCTTTCTCTTCCTTCCCATATTTCGCACAAAATGTGTTAGGACTCTCACCGACGGAAGCTGGATATTTAACCCTGCCGATGATGGTAGGAGCAATTATCTCAGCGATGATTTCAGGATTTTTAATTACAAAGGTTCGTTATCGTGAATTATTCGGAATTGCCTTTATTATGCCGATTATTGGGTTCTATTTATTTTCACATATGTCGATTCACACGACGATTATCCAAATTATTATTTTCTTTGTCATTACAGGGCTTGGCTTAGGGGTCATGTTTGGCGGAGATAATTTAATCGTTCAAGAATCCGTTGAAAAAGAGCATAAAGGGATTGCTTTGGCGACTGTACCATTATTTCAATCAATCGGTGCAACAATCGGAGTAAGTATATTTGGGACAATGCTATCGTCAACCCTTACATCAAAAGTAGGCGAGTTAGGATCAAAACTGCCTAAAAGCATGGCTGAAAATATGAGTGGATTGGTTGCGGGTGGTATTCCGAAAGGGCTCTCTCCTGAACTCTACACAAAAATAAAAACACTTTTTGTTGAATCATTCCAACATATTTATATGTATTCATTCATAATTGCTAACATCGCATTTGTCTTATGCTGGTTTTTGAAAAAAGAAGTTCTTTCATCAAAATCAGAAGAAGAGGTGTAAGTGTCTTAAAGGGCACTTACACCCTTTTCTATTTCCGCATATATATTCTTTAATTCTGATAAACTTTGTAAATTTGATAGAAGGACGATAAAATCCTTTCCGTCTTTTGAAATGCTATTAATTCCCGACCATCCAGGGATATGTCCATGTATGGAATAGTTTTTTTGATGAATATACCAACCATATCCATACCTATTTTTCGTAGGTGTAAATAGTTTTCTTACGCTGCTTCGGTCAATGAGCTTTCCAGTTATTAACGCATGATCAAATTTATATAGATCGTACGCAGTGGAATAGCTATCGCCACTGCCAAATAGTTGAGAAAAATCTAATCTAGTTGGGGAATAGATGAAATTAAATCTCTTCTGATAACCGATGGAAAGGGACGAGTCTTTTTTGGCAGCATCCCCAAATCCGGATTGTTCCATCCCTAAAGGTTTAAAAATGAACTTCGTGATGTACTCATGAAGTGACATTCCAGATGCCTTTTCAATAATGAGCCCAAGAAGTGAATAGTTCGAATCCGTATATTCCCATGTTTCACCAGGTTTTGAATGAATAGTTAAGGCATGGCGGGAAATATCTTTCATTAATTCATGCTTCGTAAGTTTCCCCCCTTTTTCATTCCGGCGAGAAATTCCAGATGTTTGCGAAAGCAAATGCTTAATTTTTATTTCAGTCGCATGCGGGAATTTAGGGAAGTATTTTGCTAAACGATCCTCCCTAGTTAGTTTTCCCTGTTCTTCTAACTGCATAATTGCCGTGGAAACAAACGCTTTTGTCAGTGAAGCAATATAATACTGTGTATTTGGTTCATTAATAATTTTTTTGGCACGATGACTTAAACCGTAACTTTTGTGTAACACCATTTTACCATCTTTCACAATCAAAGCTGTTCCACTAAAATGAGAGCTTTTTAAATAAAGATCAATGGGATAAAAGGTAGCAGGTGTAGAAAGCACCTTCCCGTTAGAATGATGAATCCCACTATCCATTAGGCTATTTGTATGACATAGTAATCCAATCATTAGAAAAACCATAAAGGAAACAGAAAAATTTATTAATCTTTTCTTCTTTCTTTTATCGTGTTTTCTTCGCGATGTTTGCATTTTTATCTCCTTTTGGTGAGCAGTAACGATATTTTAACCAATTTATAGGAGATAATACTGAGAGTATTTCTAGATAAAAGAGATAAATTTATATTCCCTTCAGAAAAAAAGAAGGATTAGTATCATGAAACTGGATAAATAAGATATAATTTATAAAGTCATTATCTTTAACTTATGTAGGAGGAATTATGTCTAAAAAGAAAATTGTTTTTACAGGTGGGGGAACAGCAGGTCACGTGACACCTAACATTGCCATCATTAAGGAAATGGACCGTTCTAAATGGGATATTCATTATATAGGATCAAAAAAGGGAATTGAAAAAGAGTTAATCACTCAAATAAACATACCTTATTACGGAATTTCTAGCGGAAAGCTAAGAAGATATATTGATTTCGAGAATGTAAAAGATATTTTTAGAGTACTTAAAGGTTGCATGCAAGCAAGAAGAATTTTAAAGAAACTGAAACCTACGATTATTTTTTCAAAAGGCGGCTTCGTATCTGTGCCCGTCATAATGGCGGCAAAGTCATTAAAGATCCCGATCTTTATTCATGAAAGTGATATGACGCCCGGTTTGGCTAATAAAATTTCGCAACGTTTTGCGACGAAGATCTTCACCTCGTTTGCGGAAACGAAAAAATACTTTCCTGAACAAAAAACAATGGTTATTGGTTCTCCGATTCGAAAGGAAATTTTAAATGGCTCCTGGGAAAAAGGAAGATCCTTTCTCAATTTCAATACGTATCAACCAATTTTAACGATTATGGGCGGCAGCTTAGGTTCGAAAAAAGTGAATGAAGCTGTCAGGTCGTCGTTAAAACAGCTCACTGGAAAGTATCAAATCGTACATCTATGCGGAAAGGGGAATATCGATGATAAGCTTTTGAATATTCCCGGGTATAAACAATTTGAATATATCAATGAGGAATTACCAGACATCTTAGCAGCGACCGATATTGTTATCACAAGAGGCGGATCGAATGCGATTTTTGAATTTTTAGCTTTAAAAATCCCGATGGTTATCATCCCATTAACGAAACAGCAAAGCCGAGGCGATCAAATTTTGAATGCTAAAGCATTCGAAGATAAAGGATATTCATTGACAATAGAGGAAGAAAATTTAACGAACGATTCATTAATAAGCGGCTTGGATTTTGTCATGAGCAAAAAGGAAAATTACCAAACCGCCATGTCCTCATCAGAACAAGGAAATGCTCTCCAAGTACTAGTGGACGAAATAAATAAATATCTTTAAATCAAAATAAGGTGTCAGGCACCGTCTGTGGACATTTGTCCACAAGAGGTGCCTGACACCTTATTGGTTATTGTTTCCAGTGGTTTTCCATTGCTCGGTCCATATATACCCAGCCTTTCCACGCGATGTGGATGGTGTCTTTGAGGAAATATGGATCATATTCATGTACTGAGTAGTCAGCAATTGGAAATCCTGCGGCTTCTACTTGCTTTTTAATCTTTTTGTAAAAAGAAGTTCTTCCTTCCTTAGGGAAACCAGTGTAGTCGTACCATTTACCATTAACAGGAAGTGTCACAAAAAGCGGCTTTGCACCTTTTTCTTTTAAAAGATCCAATACCATTTGAAAATCTTTATATTCTACGGATTCAGCAAATGATGTATCTTTTTTATAATTTTTAAGCTCATTTATTTTTGGTGCAATCTTCTTTTTATAATATTTATCCGATATATGAAATGGATTATTCTTTGATTGTTTGCGGCCATATTTTTCAGCTGAGCGCATCAATTTATCCCATGACTTATTTTTAACAAGTTGAGGGTTTTGATGTCTTTTCCTTTGATGACCTCCATACAACGAATAATACAAATCCTTTTTCTGTAATAGCCGCCAATTCAAATAGGCAATTGGCTTAGCACAGTCAGCTTTGAATCGTAATGATTTACTATTACTTATCTCCGCTTTATATAATGTCGATAAGATTTGATCCCGATTCACCGTATTAAATTTCAACAATCGAGCCATCGCCATTCTTTTCAGTTTTGAATCAATACTATGATTGAAAACTAAATCATAAGCTTGTAGTCTCGAGTAATTAGGAGAAAAATGAGCATCATCTATTCCTTCTTCGTGAAACCATTGCGGTGAAATGATAAATACCAGCTTTTTCCCTTTTAATTGATCCGCCTGGGAGGCAAAATTCATGAAATGAATCAGCGATTGCATTCCGCCCCTCCCGTATAAAAATGGGGTAAATCCTTTTTGATTAGCTGCAAAATAATTTGATGGATGAAATGGATCAAATCGAGCCAATTCCGACGAACCGTAAATAGGGAAAGAATTCTTTTCTTCGAGGATTTTCTTTTGCACGTAATCCCCTTGAAACATTAAAGGATTTAGTTCCGTTGCAGCACTCTGTACTTTTTTATCCGAAATAAATGATTTAAGCCAATTATTTGGAAAAAAGACAAAAACTAAAAATAGTACTACTGCAATAATGATCGGAACAAATGCATATTTTTTCATTCCATTTCAGCCAATTTCTCAGCAATATTATTCGGAGTATTCCACTCCTCACGTGTAAATTCTGTAATTGGAACAGTAATTCCAAGTCGACTTTCGATTTCAACTAGTAAATTAATCGTTCCAAAAGAATCCAATAGTCCCTCTTCAAAAAGATCAATATCTGGATTTTCCTTAACAATATCCTCTTGGCAAACCTCTACTAAAATATTAAATAATTCTTGTTTATCCATTGTTCATTCTCCTTTAGCGAAATAACTGTCCTGAAAAAATATAAAACCCGAAACATATAAAATGGAATGTAATAATTACTGATACAACATGTGTAACGTTATTTTTTGGCCAAAATTTTGTTTTCCGATTCCAACGATCAAAAAAGTCAAAACTGACCATTAAAAACGCGTGATACAATCCGTATATAATATATTGAGGTGCAATCCCATGCCATAGCCCCATGATGAGGAATAATAATAGATACCCTAAATTAGAAACAGTATAACGGTTTTTAATCCACTTCTTCTTGGTCATCCATAAAACAAAGCGCATGTACACATAATCTCTAAACCAAAATGATAACGTTATGTGCCAACGATTCCAAAAATCTTTTATGTTTCGACTGATGAAAGGGAGATTAAAGTTTTCAGGTGTCTTAATTCCCATCAAATAACTTACACCTATTGCAAACGCACTGTACCCTGCAAAGTCAAAGAACAGATACATACTATACGAATACATGTACAAAAGGTTTCCTAAAAATGGGTGCGTTTCAACAAATGGTCCTGCAGTTAAATAAACGATTACATTATGATGAATTAAGTAAGCAATAATAAATTTATATAAAAAGCCTCTGAAGATTTTATTAATACCTAAATAAAGTAGTTCACGATACTGTTCTTTCGAAGGAACATTTTTTCGATCCTTTTCAAAACGTCGATAGCGGTCAATTGGACCGGATGATATTGTTGGAAAGAATAGTAAAAAGTATAAAAAGTCAAGTATTGGCAGATCACTTTTAATTAGTCCGTCTCTTATTTCAATAATCATTTGAACAGCTTTAAAGGTTAAATAAGAGATACCTAGAAAGCCAAATATGTGAGATAACCCCAAAAGCGGGAAAACCTTTACTAGTACTAATGGCAAAATAGAAGCGAAAAAGGCAAGACAAAAAATGAAAGTATTATTTTTTTGTTTGCGGTAAATCGCATATCCCTTAACAAGGATCACTTGCCAAATTGTAAACAGTACAAGTGAGACTGCACCCAATGTACTATTTGAAAAAATGACAGCTAACAATATGATCGTTATTACCAAATTATAAGCTTTTGATACTTTCCCATTTAATCCCAATATAATTGTTGGTAGTAATAGAATGGCTACAATAAAGAAAAAGAGGAAAGATTCATAAGGAATCATGTCATTACCTCAGAAGACAATTTCTTACGGTCAATTTTGCCATTAGCCGTCATCGGTAACTGATCGCAATAAATGAATTTCCTCGGAATCATATAAGTTGGCAATAATTGAGCAAGTTCCTTTTTAATCGCGCTCGTTAATTGATACTCTTTTACAAATGAATGCTCGCTTGGCACGACATAAGCTGACAAGTAATCAATTTTATCCTCTCGATAAATCGGACTCACTACACAACTTTTAATATATTGCGATTTTACAAGATTACATTCTATTTCCTCTAATTCCATTCGATATCCATGTACTTTCACCTGAAAATCTAAACGTCCCTGGTAATATAGCATGCCATTTTTTATAAGTCCTACATCACCCGTACGATAAGCTCTCATGCCATTTTTTATAAAAAATACTCGATCCGTAATTTCTTTTTCACCAAGATAACCTTTACTTACAGATGGACCGACAATGATCATTTCTCCTTTTTCACCTTCAGGAAGTTGATTGCCTTCCTCATCGACTATAAGGATTTGTGAATCACTTTTACACTTACCAATCGGCAAAACAGAATGTGAATCCACGATTTCATTTGTGACTTCCACCATCGAAATCGCCACCGTCGCTTCCGTAGGCCCGTAAAGATTAAAGACTTTTGCCTGTGGAAAACGTATTTTTAACTGACGTGCAGTTTCTGTTGTTAATACTTCCCCACAAAATAGGAACACTTTCAATTTCGGAAGCATTTCTTGATTGAAAGTTGATTCCATTAAACACATTTGTGCAAATGATGGTGTAGATGTCCAAACCTCAATATTAGAATACTTCAATTCATCAAATAGAACTTTCGGATTTGCAATCATTTCTTTCGTTACTGCAAACAAGGTCCCACCAGTACTAAGAGCGGGATAAAGATCCATAACTGACAAATCAAACGAAAATGGTGCTTGATTCATAAAAACTCCACTATTTTCGATTGAAAAGTCTGAAACCATCCAGTCGACATAGCTTTGTAAATTATTCGCAGTTATTTGAACACCCTTTGGATTTCCCGTGCTGCCGGATGTATAAATAATATAAAAGCTGTCTTCTTCCTTCACCCACTTACCTTCTATAGAGGGCATCATTTGTTGCATCAAAATCTCATCCAACTGCGTGTTTTTTATATATTTTATCGGATACTCTAAAAGAGTTTCTTCCGCAAAATCTTCAGTTGCGATAAAAAATTCAGCTTTTGAGCTTTCAATTATTTTTTTTATTCTTTCAGTAGGTATCGATTGATCAACAGGAATATACGGATGGCCTGCCTTTACACTTCCTAAGAAAGAAACAATCATTTCAGGTGCCATATGTCCAAACACAATAATCGGCGATTTACTTTGATTCGAATACTCCTCTATATACCTTGCCAAATTGCTAGATTGCTCCCATAAATCGCGATAAGTAATTGACACTTCACGATTGATAAAAGCAGTGCGCTCTGGGTATTCAATTGAAACCTGTTGTATTGATTTTAGTAATTCCATATATCCCCCATCCATTCATTAATACTAAAACTCGGCATATATAAATGGTCCGGCACTCATATCATGAAAACCATATATTAAAACGAGCAATATTAAAATGAGCAAATAGTAAAGAGTACGTACACTTTGATTGACAATAAATCGATCAAAAAACTTTTTTATTTTTTCCAAAAAAAGCAACCCTTCCCATTTATCTTCTTCTTTGTGATAATAATTAAATTTATCACACTTCTTAAACATTTTTGTAAAAATTTTGTAGAACCAATTCATTATATAACATTAATAAGACTTAATAAACAGGAAAAAAGTTTCAATATAAATAGAAAAAAATAAACTAATTTAGAAAAGAGTAAAAGCCTTGCTTAGCCCTGACTAGCAAATGTTTTCTGGCAAAAAAGGCCGCTCATTGACTTTTATGCCGAAGAATATTTGTCCTCAAGAGCTGCAAGACAAAGCGGAACATGAATCCTATAAAATTTATGCTTTCTCATCTTATTAAAAAAGGTGTCAGACACTCGCTATGGACAAATGTCCACAAGCGGTGCCTGACACCCTTGTTCGTATCACTTAATTATGCATTTATTGCTTCTTTAGAAATCGCTTCTTCTACTGTTACATATTTGTAACCAAGATCATTTGCTACCGCTTCAAATGTTACATGTCCGTTCGCTACGTTGACACCCGCTTTAATGGCTGGGTTGTCATTCACTGCTTTAACTACACCTTTTGATGCAATTTGAACTGCGTAAGGAATGGTTACATTTGTTAAAGCAATAGTAGATGTACGTGGAACCGCTCCAGGCATATTAGCTACTGCATAATGAACAACACCATGCTTAACATAAGTAGGGTCATCATGAGTTGTAATATGATCAACTGTTTCGAAGTTTCCACCTTGGTCGATTGCAACGTCTACGATAACGGAGCCAGGTTGCATAGATTTAACCATTTCTTCTGTCACTAATTTAGGAGCTTTTGCACCAGGAATTAGTACTGAGCCAATAACCAAATCAGATTCTTTAACAGCTTCAGCAATATTATATGGATTTGACATTAAAGTTTGAACACTTGTACCAAAAATGTCTTCTAATTGGCGTAAACGATCTGGATTTAAATCGATGATTGTTACATCTGCACCAAGACCAACAGCGATTTTCGCAGCGTTTGTTCCAACCATTCCACCGCCAATAATCGTTACTTTTCCGCGTTTCACTCCAGGCACTCCACTTAGTAGAATTCCTTTTCCGCCTTGTGTTTTTTCAAGGAATTGCGCACCGATTTGGGATGCCATTCTACCTGCAACTTCACTCATTGGTGAAAGAAGTGGCAATGTACGATTTACTGTAACTGTTTCATAAGCAATAGCAATCACTTCACTATCTACTAATGCTTTTGTTAATTCAGGTTCTGCAGCTAAGTGAAGGTAAGTAAATAATAGTAACCCTTTACGGAAATAACCATACTCAGATGCAAGTGGTTCTTTAACTTTCATGATCATATCTGCTTTTGCCCATACATCTGAAGCGCTTTCAATGATTTCCGCACCAGCTTGTTTATATTCTTCGTTCGTAAAACCACTGCCTAATCCAGCATTTGTTTCAATAATTACTTTATGTCCAGCATTTAATAAGTGAACGACACCAGCAGGAGTCATTGCCACACGATTTTCATTATTTTTAATTTCCTTAGGAACACCGATAATCATCTATAAACATCTCCTTAAAGATAAGTCAGTAATGCGCTTACAATGCTATTATATTCCTCTTTCTAACATATTGCTTTATGAATAATATAAAAAATAAGAGTGGGGATTTGTGAAAAATCACAAATCCTTACTCTTCATGTCCTCCATTTTTAAATCCAGAAATAACGTTAGCTTTTGATTCGGATCTTTTAAATCTATTTCTGCAATTTCAACAATTCGTTTTAGTCGGTAATTTAATGTGTTTGTATGAACATGCAGCACCTTTGCAGCATCGTGAACATTATTATCACATTCCAAATACGTCTTTAGCGTTAGTAAAAGATTCGATTGATGTTTTCGATCATATGCTCTTAATTGTTCAATTGTATAATTTTTATATTGTTCCCGAGCTCTAATGTGAGAGAGCTCCTCGATAAATTGATAGATCCCTAATTCTTGATAACAAATGGTTTTTGCTAATTCAGTTGAGAAATGTGTTTTCAATTCCAAAACTTTTAAGGCTTCCGTATAGCTTTTATTAATTTGTAATGGAGAATTATAAAATAATCCTGACGAACCTTTTACTTGTTCGATTTGTAATCGTTCTTTTATTTTATCAATAAACTGCTGGATAAATTGTTTTGTATTTTTAATAGAAGTATTTTCGTTTTCGTAACGAAGCAGAAGAATGAGCTGATTTTGATCAAACACTCGACATATCACTTTTGCATGTTGTAATGTTTCTATTAAATAGTAGGAATGCTTCTCTATTTGCTGATTGACTTCCTGATCAAAATCGATAATAGCAATCACTAACGCGCCATCCAAATTCATCCTAAATTTTTCGGCCTGTCGTTTGATTTCATTTAGCTTTTGGAAGTGTCCTGTTAGAAGTTTCCAAAAGAATTCATTATAATCCTCTTCCACTTTCCTTTTCTTTATTTGATGTTGGAGAAGTTGATTTTTCACTAATTTTGCCGCTTCCTTAAGGAGTTGTATCTTCTCCTCACCGAAATTCTCATGATCAGTTTGAGCCCATATAAAGCCAAGAACTTCCTTATTTTTTCTTACCGAAACAGCGATACGGTTTCCGAGTCCGACTTTCTCAATTGCGGGTATGATAATTGGCTCGTCACTTTCGAATAGTTTAGGCATTACACCGTTTTTCCAAAGCGTATGAATCACATTATCAGGGACTTTTCTTCTTATAATAGTAGCGATTCTTGCGGGATCAACATTTTCTTCATGCGTACTATACGCGATGATTCGATGATTTGAATCTTCTATTGTAATAGGACATTGCAAAATCTCTCCAATACGATCCGCCAACCCTTCGAGAGAATCAAAGTTATCTTTAAAATTTTGAGAATGGCTCACTTCAAACTTCCCTTTCACAATATAAATATAATTAATTTTACCATATTCAGTTCCCCTTTTGTGGAATTACACAAATTGAAATATTACTTTTTTGCTTTTCACACAACTTTATCCTCTTTTATTTTATGATATACTAAAAAAACTTCCTAATTCTTTAATGAAAACGTTTACAAGGTAGTAGTCAAAATAAAATTATTGTAGTAAACTAATTTCATAGTAATATTGGTGAAGATTGGCTATTCTCTTTTGTAAAATGATTTTTCAGAATAAATAGAACTATTAATCTTTTGGGAAGGCTTAATTAAAAATAGTATTGCACAATATTTTTGATTGCCTAAAGAACTAAACAAAGGAATAAAATATTTCTCTTATTTTATCCAAAGAATTAGTCAATTTCTCTAATTTAAGGGGTGGAACAAATGAACAACCAAGAACTTCAGCGTGGCCTTGAAGAAAGACATATTACATTAATGTCATTAGGGGCCTGTATCGGGGTAGGATTATTTCTCGGCTCCGCCAAAACAATTGAACTAGCAGGACCAGCAATATTGATTGCCTATGTTGTCGCGGGTGCGATTATGTTTGTTATTATGCGCGCACTTGGCGAAATGGCCATTCAAAACCCGGTAGCCGGATCTTTTAGTCGTTATGCAAAAGATTATCTTGGACCACTTGCCGGTTACATTACTGGATGGAACTATTGGTTTTTATGGGTTGTTACATGTATGGCTGAAATTACAGCAGTAGGTGTATATATGCATTTATGGTTCCCAGATGTTCCTAATTGGATTTGGGCATTAGCTGCACTTGTAATAATGACATTTGTTAACTTAATCACTGTTAAAGCTTATGGAGAATTTGAATTTTGGTTTGCTTTAATTAAAATTGTTGCAATTATTGCGATGATCATTATTGGTCTATTAATTATTATATTCGGTTTTGGAAATGGTGGTATCGCCACAGGTATCAGCAATCTATGGAAACATGGTGGTTTTGCTCCAAATGGAATGAAAGGCATTTTGCTATCAATGCAAATGGTCATGTTTGCATATCTCGGCATTGAAATGCTTGGGGTAACTGCAGGTGAAGCGAAGAATCCTGAAAAAACCATATCAAAGGCAGTAAATACGGTATTCTGGCGCATCCTTATTTTCTATGTTGGTGCATTATTTGTCATCATGTCAATTTATCCATGGAATGAAATTGGTACGGCAGGTAGTCCATTTGTTATGACATTTGAAAAGATCGGGATTCGTCAAGCAGCAGGAATCATCAACTTTGTTGTACTTACAGCCGCACTTTCAAGTTGTAATAGCGGGATTTTTAGTACAGGCCGTATGCTATTTAACTTAGCTGAACAAAATCAAGCACCGGCATCTTTGAAAAAAGTAAATAAAGGCGGAGTACCATCCTTGGCGATTATCCTTTCAGCCGCTGCTTTATTAGTCGGTGTTATTCTAAATTATTTAGTGCCGGAAAAAGTATTTGCTTGGGTTACAAGTATCTCTACATTTGGTGCTGTATGGACATGGGCAATGATCTTACTATCCCAACTTAAATTTAGAAAAAACATGTCCCCGGAAGAACGTGCGAAAATCAAATTTAAAGCACCATTCTGGCCATATGGGAACTACATTGCACTAGCCTTTCTAGTAGTCGTCATCATATTAATGGGATTCTCAAAAGATACAAGTATCGCCTTAATCGTCGGACCATTATGGCTACTCCTACTAGTAGCCGTCTATTACGGAAAAGGCATCAACAAACAAACAAAGAAAAACTCATAATTGCCACCATCTTGTTAAATACTGAACAAAGTGTCAGGCACCGTTTTGGTGCTTGGCATTTTTTTTGCATCATTCCAATTCAGAAATATTAGATAAACTATTGAAATACGGTATGGTTCAACCGATAATAAGACTAATAAAGACAATTTAATACATTACTAGACAAATAGAATATTTAAAGATATAGGGGGCTAGTTTACATGAAGAAAATGGGGAAAGCTCTTGTACTTTCTACAAGTATATTGATGGCTACACCATTACTGCCAATGACTTCACTTACGGCAATTAAAGCAGAAGCGAGCACCGCCACCATTAAAATGAAGAAGACAGCTTTTCAAACGAAGGATCGTTTAAATCTCCGAAGTGGCTCTAGCACGAAGGACAAAATACTTCTCACAATTCCAAAAGGAAAAATCGTTCAAGCAACTGAAAAAAAAGGCAGCTGGTATAAAGTATCTTATACATATAAGTCCAAAAACAAAAACACCACGAAAACAGGATGGGTCAGCTCCTCTTTTTTAAAAGAATATGATCAATATCAAAAGATAAGCAAAACCTACTATTTTACTAATAAAGCAACAAAATTCTATACGAAACCTAATACAAAGAATAAAGCAACCTACACCGTTGCGGCACAAAATGGATTTGCCTCTACGCAAAAAGCGATAAATAGTCTTGGAGAAACATGGTATCGAATTTCATACAAAGGAAAAACACTATATGTGAACAGTAAGGATGTATCAAAAAAATCCTTTACATCATTTTCGCAAACAAAGTATAAAGCGAATAAAAATGCTTATTTATATCAATCCTATGGAAATGCACAAAAAAAGTTAATAGCAATACCTAAAGGAACCATTGTCCAATCAAAAAAAAGAATCGGAGATTGGTATAGCATTTCCTATAAAGGAAAAAACGGATATATCTTTATCAGTGATTTCACTAAGTATTCCAAAATCACCTATAATACGTCTAAAACAGATATAAACTACTATATTACGAACCAACCAACGAAACTCTATTCAACTCCTGATACGAACGGAGCGGCAACCTATACCGTTGCAGCGAATTACGGATTTTCCTCCAATGAAGAAGTAACGAATAGTTTAGGGGAAACGATGTATAAAATCACGTACAACGAGGAAACACTATACATCAATAGTCAGGACGTCACGAAAGCTACAGCAGATTCAATTAATAAAACAGATTACAAGGCAACAAAAGACACATATCTTTATCAATCCTTTGGTATAAATCAAAATAAATTAGTCAAAATTCCAAAAGGAACCATCATTACAACCTCTGAAAGATGGGGAGATTGGTATAGTACTAGTTATAAAGGATTAACAGGCTATGTTTTCATTAAGGACTTTTCAAAATACTCAAAGATTAAGGAACAAAAAATAGACGATACTACTTATGTCACAACAGATGCGTTAAATATAAGAAAATCATACGATGCTTCATCAACGATCCTAACCACCATTCCAAAATCAAAAATTGTTATTGCAAGCTATAAAGTTTCAAATGGGTGGTTTAAAATCCAATACGGAAAAACGATTGGCTATGTGAATGGAAAATATTTAACTCAAGTCCGGACAGGCGACCCGATAACCAATCATACAGGCTATCAATTTATCGACTTAAGAACGAAGTCTTCCGTAACCGCCGCACAAATTAATAACTATATTGAAAAATATGTTAAGTTAACTGGAAAGAAAAGTATTCTCACAGGCAAAGGTCAAGTCTTTATTAATGCTGGGAATAAATATGGAGTGAATTCACTTTATCTCGCTGCCCATGCGATCCATGAAAGCGCATATGGTACATCACTTCTCTCATTAGGAAAAAATAATTTATTTGGCTTTGGGGCCTATGATGCCACTCCATTTATTGCTGCCAATAAATTTAATAGTGTAGATGAATGTATTAACTATATCGCGCAAGAAATGAAGGCAACTTATTTAAATCCGAATAACTGGAAATACAGTGGTGCATATTTAGGGTTCAGTACGAAAGACATGAACAACAAAAGAATTGATGCAAATAGCGGCGGAATGAACTTCTGGTACGCAAGTGATCCATATTGGGGAAAAACGATTGCTAAACATATGCAAAATATTTTGCCTTTTGATTCTGCTTACTATAAAAAAGCATCCGTAAATACAAAAGTGTTTTCTCAACCAACGAAACCCGAAGGAAGTGATATCTTCCCTGCTGACATCCAAGCTGCTACTAATAATGTATTAGATTTCTATAGCGAAAGAGACACGGCAAGCAAAAAGAAAACATTCAAAAAAGGAACGGAATTTACACTACTAGAAAAAACAAATGATTTTTGGGTAAAAGTAAAAATCGGTAAAACAACATATTGGACAAACTCCATTAAATTTGATAATTACAAAAAATATATCTCAGTGAAAAATTTAGGAAGAGTCACTACATCTGATTTAAATGTACGTAGCACAACTTCTACAAGCAACAGCAAAAATATTATTCATGTACTAAAACAAAATGAATTTGTCCAAATTATTTTAACGAAAGACGGGAAACCGACGATGGACAAAGCAAAAGGTTGGTACAAAATAAAATTAGACAACGGAAAAACCGGCTGGATAAGCTCCTACTACATTACACAAGAATTGAAATAATCAATAAAAGTGTCAGGCACCGGGTGCCTGACACCTTTTTTCATTATTTTTCCAAACCTGAATTCGTTTCACCCCAAGCTTCGACATTTTTCAATCCTTTTATATTCGAAGCTTTGAAAACCGGATCTTTGCCTTCAGCTTTTTGACGCCGATAATCAGCTAGGGCGGAGAAGGCAATTTTCCCTAATAATGCAATCGCAATGAGGTTAATAATAGCCATTAGCGCCATAAATAAGTCTGCTAAACTCCAAACAAACTTCAATGAAGCAAGAGAACCAAATGCAACCATGCCGACAACAGCAATTCGATATATATTTAACCAAACTTTGCTATTTTTGATAAAGTCTATATTTGATTCACCATAATAATAATTTCCTACAATTGAACTAAAAGCAAATAACAAGACAATAATCGCGACGAATATTCCCGCCCATGACCCAAGGCTTGTTTCCAGCGCATTTTGCGTTAAGATAATCCCATCTTGTTCTTTTGATGTATATTGACCCGATAATAAAATGATAAATGCAGTACTGCTGCAAATAAGCAGTGTGTCCACAAATACGCCAAGCGATTGAATTAATCCTTGTTTTACAGGGTGGCTGACTTCAGCAGTAGCAGCGGCATTCGGGGCACTCCCCATCCCAGCTTCATTTGAAAATAACCCGCGTTTAATTCCATTCAGCATTGCCGCTCCAATAGCACCACCTGCCACTTCTTTGATCCCAAATGCACTTTCAAAAATTAATTTAAACACATGCGGAATCTCGGTAATATTCGTTACCATAATAAATAAAGCGATGAGAATGTAAGCTCCCGCCATAAATGGAACCATCAATTCAGCTACTTTTGCTATTCTCTTAATCCCCCCAAAAATAATAATTGCTGTAATAATTGTTAAGACAATAGCAATAAGCGACTTATTAATCCCAAATGATTGGTTAAAGGCACTCGTAATAGTATTTGCTTGTACAGAATTAAAAGCAAGTCCAAATGTAATCGAAATTAAAACGGCGAATATTATCCCCATCCATCGAGCATTTAATGCTTTATGCATATAGTAAGCTGGACCGCCGCGAAAGGTATCTCCATCTTTCACTTTATAAATTTGCGCTAGCGTACTTTCTACAAATGCAGACGCGGAACCGATTAATGCAATTAACCACATCCAAAACACTGCACCAGGACCCCCCGTGGTAATTGCTATAGCAACACCGGCAAGATTGCCCGTTCCTACCCTTGAAGCCGTACTAATACAAAAAGCTTGAAAGGAAGAAACACCTTTTTTATCTCCTTTCGCACCTTCGCCTAATAGTCGAATCATTTCGCCTATCATTCTAAATTGAACAAACTTTGTACGAAAAGTAAAATAAAGTCCTAATCCAATTAGCATAATAATTAAAATATAAGACCAAAGAACCGTATTCGTACCGCTTACTAAACTTTCAAATACTTTCATTCACCCGTCACCTTCTTCTCTCAGCTGTAATTTTCAAACCAACATTCTTAATTTATCAAAATTAAACCTATTCAACAATGAATTTAAGGATAGAAGACTGAATCCCATGAATTTAGGAAAGCAGCATGCATATTCTTATTTAACCTTAAAAGAAGGATTCAAACATAAAAAAAGAGCCTATCTATTTAGGCACTATGTTGAGACCAATATTAATTTGTAGAAATCGGATTCACGTAAATAGCTTGGGAGTAATTTAATTTAACACATCCTTCTAAGTCCGTTTCTTTTAGTAATCCAAGATTTAACGCCGACTTGATCTTCACTTCGTCAGGTTTTTTCTGAATTAGATCCGTCAATTTTAATTCTTCCAACCTTTTTACCGTTTCGTCCTGTTCAAATTTCTCCAATGTTCTAATTTGTCTCTGTAATTTATACCCGCTGATATTTAGCTCACCTTTTACATTTTTCCCAACAGCAATATCAAAGTATTGATTAAACGCCTTTTTTAACTTTTCTAATTCCTTTTCAACCTCTTTTTTCTTTTGATTCAGTTCATCATACTGCACAATCATCTCTTTAGTAATGAAATAATCAACATTATTATTCAATTTAATCCCTCCACTCTCAATAGTTCATCATATTGTGAAAGGCGTACATATATTCCTATATTTCAATTAGTTTTTTTGCAAATGTATGTTAAAATAAAGATGTGAAATAAAATCACTTATAAGAAAGAAGGCACTTATTATGAAGGTAAAAGACTTCATGATCCGGGATGTAATCACAGTTAATGAAAACGATTCTATAAAACATTTACTGAATACGTTAGTTGATAACAAAATTGGCGGTGCACCTATAGTGGACTCTGATGGTAAACTAGTCGGAATGATAAGTGATGGAGATGTATTAAGAAGCATTCAATTAAAAGACAAAGTGGTTTATGATTACTTTAGCTTGATGGCTTACACATTTGAAAAAGGAAACCTCGAAAAAGTGTTGGCGTCTATGAAAGATCAGCCCTTAAAGAAAATAGCTAAGAAGCACGGAACTGTAACTTTGAAAGAAAATGATGATATGGAAACAGCTTTAAAACTTTTGGCAAAACACCATTTCAAAAAAATTCCGGTTACCGATGCAAATCATAAAGTTGTCGGCGTCATCAGCCGCGGAGACATTATTCGAACAATCCAAAAAAACATACTTCAAATATTATAAATTAACAGCATGGGAGCCCCCATGCTGTTTCATTTTAAAATGGCTTCAAAATCATCAAAGCAATGATGATAAGAAAAATAATATTTTCAAGGTTTTCATATCGAAACAATTCTTTTGACAACCGCTTATACTCCTCCGGTATTTCCTCACCTTCATACGAAACTAATAATTCCTTAATCGGTTTTGACCTTGGAGATAAGACAAATGGCCCCATTGCTAGACCAATTAGAAAGAGAAGCAAACTTGTTATATACCATCCCATATGGAATAGATATGGATTAAGCATCCCCATTAACAATCCGGTTATTAGTAAAAGTGTGCCGCCAATCATCACTAATATATGTAAATCTCTTCTAATCACAAATGAATGTCTCACTTGAGTCATAGTATCTGCCGGCTTTGCAATCCTAGTCAAAATAAACCCAGGTCCCATGCCTAAAATGGCAGAGAAAATATGTATAAAAACAAGTATCTTATAAATTAACACAATCAATCCTCCATCATTCAACGTTCATATTTATTATATACGATTCCATCTTCCATCTCGGTGACAATTTGGTTGAAATTAAGGAGAAGCAACTCTATGTAGATGCCCGAACGATTTCCAAGCGAAAAAAAGGAGAATACCTATCTCCCTTTATTCACTATCAGTTGAATTTACCATAATTGCGGCGACTTGCTGCAATCGACTGTAAAAAACCCCCCCTGCTGGATGTTTGTCTAATCCTACCTCTTCAAACGCTTCCCCCATACACCGCAACCAACATTCAGCACGCTTTGGTGTTATTTCAAAAGGAAGATGACGACGTCTCATCGCAGGAGGGCCGAATTCCTGGCTATAAAGGGCAGGTCCACCAAGAAACTGTGTTAAAAACAACCGTTGTTTCCGCATAATTTCACCCATATCCCCTTGAAACAACGGGCTTAAATCGGGATCATCATACACCTTAGGATAAAAAGCATTTACAAGTTCATCTATAATATCTCCACCAATTTGATCATACAGCGTTTGCAAACGAGATTCTGACATCTTTCCTACCTCCCTACTTCATCTTTTTATAATAAAAATAATTATAATAGCTATTTCAATAATACTATATTGAAAAAATTAAATCAGTGAAGTATATCACATTCTTCCTAGTTATTGTCAAAACTATCATTACACTGGTCCCCCAGCTTGGATTACAAGTGACTGCTGAAGGAATCGAAACGAAAGAACAATTGGATTTTCTATCTAATCTCTCAGCACACTAGGCACAAAGCCCTCTTTTCACTCTGTAAAACATTTTCTATACTAATTTAGAGAAAGGCGAAAATTTCCAAAACAAGATAGGAGATGGGGATTTGAATAAAAAATCATTATTTTTCTTCTTCCTACTTTGCGGTATCATCGTTACGGGTTGCCAACAGAACGAGAAAACAAGTACGAAGAAGGAACCAACAAAGACTGTTGAGGAAGCTAAGGACAAGGGGGAAATACCGGAAATACCATTTAGCATGATTGCAGAAGAAATTGAAAAGGAGCCGGCGGGCAACTTATTTGAAAAATATAATAGGACAAAAGAGTTGGCGCCTAATGAAGAATACACTCCTACGGTTGACCAAGCAATCAATGAATACATAAGTTCCATCAAAAAGGTCGAAACGAAAGAATGGAACGCACAAAAATGGGCACAATCACTCATCACAAATTTCCGAACACAATATAGCGATACCATTCAACCGATGAAAGATTTTGAAGTAAAATATGATAAATTGACATTACCTGATGGTCGTTTATTACAAGACGTAAATGAGGAAGAATTAAATAAAGGTCCGGATAAGGTAAATATTGCGATTCTTCTTGATGCAAGTGGAAGTATGAAGGCAAATGTTCCGGGTGGAAACAAAATGAAGTTAGCCAAAGCAAGCTTGAAAAGCTTTTCGGAAAGCCTTCCGAAAAACACCGATGTATCATTATCCGTATTTGGACATAAAGGAACTGGTGCCGACAAAGATAAAAAATTATCATGTAGTAGTGTTGAAACCGTTTATCCTTTAAAAAGCTATTCGAAAGAGACATTTTCTAAAGCATTAAATCAATTTAACGCAAGTGGTTGGACTCCACTCGCGGCAGCTATTCAAAAAGCGGAAAAACAATTGCTGCAGGCAAGTGATGAACACACGAAAAACTTTATCTATATTGTAAGTGATGGAATTGAAACGTGCGGCGGGAATCCCGTGAACGCAGCGAAGGAAGCAAAGAAAGCGAAGATGGACGTACAAATTAACATTATCGGATTTGATGTTGATAATGAGGCCGATCGCCAACTAAAAGAAGTAGCAAAAGCCGGTGGTGGCGAGTACACATCTGTAAAAAATAAACAGCAATTAGACGATGAAATTACAAAATCTTGGAAAGAAAGCATGGGAAAAACGACATGGAGATTTTGGGTTGCAGGCAATCATAATAACATAAATTGGGATTCAGTCGGTATGTCCAATCAACTAAGAAAGCTTTATAATAATCAGATTACCTCCCGTAACCGTGAGCTTGATCGTATGAATAAAGCATTAAACCAATTACTTGAAGATAAAATAATCGATTACGACACAAAATCTTCCACCTACGATTTGCTATTTAAACGTCATGAGGCAATAAAAAACTACGCAGACTCGATTCAAAATGATAAAAACACTGAAATTTTCGATACGGCAGACAGATTAAAAATAATAATTGATCGGATTACAAAAGACTTAGATTTATAAATACTATATCAAAACAAACCAAGGATCGACTTTAAAATGATCCTTGGTTTTCTTTCCCTATTTGTGAAACTATTTTTCGGTCATCTGCATACGGTGGCTGCTCAAGCCATTTTTTCTTAATGAGTAATTTTCCAAATCCCCCAAAAAGTATTAGATCATCAAAAATAGCTTTCTCACAATGAAACGCGATGTCAGCTCTAATACTTGTTACCACTGCACTTCCATAATACGAAATGGCCGCCGCAATTAAAAATCCAGAATGAAACAGAATTAATTTATCCGAAAAAGGGGAAACGTTTGATTTTACCACCTCGGGTTCTAGTGAACGCGGAGAATGCAAATTTTCTTTAAGCAGTAAATTCGAGAAAACCCCAATATGCTTATTTTTTCCATTTATACAATTATCAATAAAATGGTTGATTTCTTTATCTTTACATACTTGATTAAAAGCAAAAAAACAAGCTTTTGCCATTAAACTTTTTTGTAAATTAAAAAAGATATTCCCACTCTCAATTGAATTCATTCTTCTACGTTCACCAAACACATCTGTCAGATATGTTAAATTATTAATGAATGAAACATTGCTTGGTGGTCAAATTTGGGGATACTTGGAGTGCTACAACGTTACCCATTCAACATGTTCAAGCTGTGGGTAAAGAATTGTATTTTACTAAATTTCTATTCTCAGCAAGTTATGCCGGTGGTGGCTGCGGTGGGGGAACTGCCGATATATTAGAACTTTATAAACGGAGCCAAACGGGTAAAGTAACGAAAGTCATGACTGATAAATTGTCCTCATTTACGAAAAATCCATTTGCGGTGAATGGAGGATATATCTATTACGCAAAGGTACAAAATCAAGCCATTGGTAATTATGCAGTAATAAAATATTCTTTAAAAACAAAGAAAAAAACAACCATCTATAAAGGTGCGGATAATTTCTGGTTCAAAGGTAAATATATTTATTTCGTAAAAAAGGATAAATTATATCGCATGGATTTGAATGGAAAAGGTGTTAAATCAATTCCACTAAAAGTAAAGCTATTTACTGGCGGGTATTGTGGTGACGGGAATTATTACGCTTCTAATAACGGCATAATCGTTACTGATTGGAATGCGGGAGCCAATGTAAATTATTACTATGATTTCTCAAAAAACACAATAACCAAACTAGCTCCTAAGTTTAGTGGAGATGTTCCAGCAATATTAGATGTTGATTTAAACAAAAAGCGCTTCCTTGGTACAGCATGGGATGGGTCAAACGATACGTTAGGATTATATGATTTTAAAGGGAAGCTATTAAAAAAAATAATGAAAATCGATTACTGGAAAGATGGCTTCAAACTTTATTCGATGGACGCCAAAAAGGGAGAATTACTCTACATCCAAGACTCAAAATTAAAACAAATTAAATTTTAAGAGGGATAGTGGACTAAACAGTCCACTGTCCCTCTTATTGCAAGGAAATTGTTCAATCAAATATTTACTTTGATAACGAGGGAGGAAACACGATGAATGCTTATGTACTTTTGATTGTAGCCATTGTAAGTGAAGTATTTGGCAGTTCTATGTTGAAAGCCGCAAATGGATTTAAGAACATTATTCCTTCTATTGGGGTTGTTGCCGGATATGGGGTGGCGTTCTTTAGTTTATCAATCGCGCTTAACACACTTTCGCTCGGAATTGCCTATGCCATATGGGCGGGTTTAGGTACTGCACTTACAGCATTAGTAGGAGTGTTAATATATAAAGAAAAGTTTAATGGTAAAAAATTATTAGGTTTAACATTAATTATTGGTGGGGTTATTTTTTTAAATTACGGAGGAGCTCATTGAATATATGAAAGGAGAATACATATGAAGTCTTATATTTTTTTAGCAATTTCTATTATTGGAGAGGTTTTTGCTACTGCCATGCTCAAGATGTCCGAAGGGTTTACAAATTTACTTCCATCTCTAGCAGTGATTATTGGTTATGGACTTTCCTTTTATTTCATATCCCTAGCACTCAAAACGATACCGCTTAGTTTAGCTTATGCCATTTGGTCCGGAGTAGGAACAGCACTAACAGCTCTCATTGGGATATTTATATGGGATGAGCTATTTAGCACACTTAAGTTGGCTGGAATCCTATTAATTATTGGCGGCGTTGTATTACTGAATTTTTCTAGATGCAAAAGGAAGGGGAAAGGAACCTGCAAACTAAGAGACAATGGACCATACAGTCCACTGCCCCTCTTAAGCTATTTTTTCCTTTCTTTGCAGAAGTACTGCTCCAATGACAATTAATCCTTTAAATGCTTCTCTTAAGAAAGGCGGTACACCAAATAAATTTAATAGATTGTTCATAACAGCAATGATCAACATTCCAAAAACAGTTCCCATAATGATACCGCGTCCGCCCATCAAACTCGTTCCGCCGACTACTGCTGCTGCAATAGCGTCCATTTCCATTCCCCGACCCGCATTTGCAAAATCCATAGATCCAATACGGGTAACTTGAATGATAGCTGCTACAGAAACGAGTACGCCCATTAGCGCATATACACGCACTTTTACCTTGTCTACATTGACACCGGAAAGCATGGCCGATCGTTCATTCGATCCTACAGCAATGATTTGTCTTCCAAAAACAGTTCGTTTAGACACATAGTAAAGAATGTAGATAATTATTGCCCAATAAATAATTGGCATAATCATATAATTGCCAATTGAGAAGTTTGAGATTTGAAGGAACTCCTTCGGTACAATCGGATTATACCCTTGCATGTATTGCTGTGTAACACTTCGGAAAATCATCATCGCACCTAATGTTGTAATAAATGGGGGTGTCTTTCCTTTGGTGATTGTCACACCTATCAACATACCTAATAAATAGCCGAATACTAATACTAAGAGAATGGTAATTGCAAATGCAGGTATTCCCGAGATTCCTAGATTACCTAAAATACCACGTGCACCAGTATCTAGAAGGATCATTGAAAAAGCACCTGTAGCTACCAAAGTCGATCCTACTGATAAATCAATTCCAGCCGTCATAATGACTAAAGTCATGCCTAATGCGATGATTCCAATCCCTGCATTGTTCCTAAGGATATTAATCCAATTGTTTAACCACGAATGAAACCAGCTGCCGAAAGAATCATAATCAAAACCTAAAACTAGTGTTTGCAGGATTACCATAATTAAGAACGCTATGGCCGTGCTAAAGAGCGGATTATTTGTCCATTTATCCTTCAACCATTCAAAAAAGTGTTTATTTCTTTCTGCCACCATATTCATCCTCTCATCCCCCTCTCTTTACTTAAGATAGATGTCCACCCGTCGCAAGATTCATAATCGTATGTTCTTTCATTGATCTTCCCGTAACCTCACCTTGAATCACCCCATGGTACATGACAAGTGCCCGATCACATATACGGATAATTTCCTGCCCTTCACTTGAAAGTACAACAATGGCAATGTTTTCTTCTGCAAGTTTCAAAATGATATCATAAATATCTTCCTTCGCCCCTACGTCGACCCCTTGGGTAGGGTTGTCTAATATAAGCAGTTTAGGTCCGGCCGAAAGCCATTTGGCTAAAACAACCTTTTGCTGATTCCCTCCGGAAAGACTAGTAATGCTCTCTGTTATCTTCCCCATCTTAATTCTTAAGGCTGATCGTTGTTTTTCGAAGTTTGCTGCAAGTTTTTTAGTCTGTATAACCCCTCTTTTTGAAAATTTGGGCCATGTGGATATGGAGGCGTTTTCAAAGATATTCATATCCTTAATGATTCCATTTTCTTTCCTATTCGCAGGAAGATAAGCAATCCCTTCATTGATTGCCTGTGTTGTATTAGTAATCTTCACTTCTTTTCCATGTAAGAAAATTTTACCGGAAGTGACTTTTTCCGCTCCAAAAATAGACTGAAAGAGTTCGCTTCGTCCGTCTCCTAGAAGACCAGTAACTCCAAGAATTTCACCCGCTTTTATCGAAAAGCTAATATTTCGAAATGTATGGCGATATGTAAGTCCCTCTACACGCAAAACTTCCTTTCCTAGCGTTTTCTCTCGTAAAAGTGGTTCCGTTCTCACATCATGCCCCACCATGAAACGGGCTAGATCATCAGTAGTTACTTCATCAACCTTTCCTTCATTCACTAGTTGACCATCCCGGAGTACGATGTACCTTTCGCAAACTTGCATGATTTCATTAAGTTTATGGGAAATAAAAATAATCCCGACATTATTGTCTTTCAACGTTTTCATCATCGTAAAAACTCGTTCAATTTCCTGATACGTTAACGAGGTGGTAGGCTCATCCATAATGATAATTGATGCTTTCATCATCATTGCCCGGCATATCTCAACAATTTGTTTATAGGAAGCATCTATATCACGAACCATCGTTTTAGGATTTAGCTTTACATTCATTTGTCTAAACACTTCTTCTGTTTCTTGAATCATTCTTTCGAGGTCAAGTCTTCCTCGCTTACTTTTTAGTTCTCTACCAAGAAACATGTTTTCATATATCGGCAAATCATTGATAAGATTAAGTTCCTGATGAATGAAGGCAATACCAGCCTCTTGAGAATGTGCTGGCGTGTTAAACTCTACTTTTTTCTCATCAATGAAGATTGCCCCTGCATCCATTTGATGAACGCCACCCAGTATGTTCATTAATGTTGACTTTCCCGCTCCATTTTCACCCAATAAAGCGCAAATTTCGCCGCCTTTTAATGTGAAAGACACATCTTTCAACACATTATTGCTCCCAAAAGACTTTCTAATATTTTTCATCTCAATATTCATAACATCACCTTCAATCTTTGTTAAAAGAGAGGCTATAGCTATGCCATAACCCCTCATATGGATCGTGCACGTATGGGTATGATTTTCTGCCTTTTCCTTCTCGCATCTTCATTTTTAACATGTTTCGTAGATTAGTATGGTGAATTCTCATCAAGAAAGTCTTTATAATTGTCTTTGTCGACAATCGTTGTAGGGATAATTGTTTCCTTCGAAACCTCTTCACCATTTAGAAGTTTAAGGGCTACGTCAACGGCGTCTTTTACCATCGCAGGGCTGTAAAGGGCTGATTCGATCCAAAGATTTTTATTTTCCGGCATCATCTTAAAGTATTCCTGCATTCCGCCTCCACCAGTAACAACCTTAATATCTTTTCTTCCTGCTTCTTTAATGGCTTGCAGGACGCCGACGGACGTTTCGTCATCCATTGAATAAACGGCATCTATCTTTGCGTTCTTTGTTAAAATATCAGCAAAATCCTTTAATCCATCTTCTCTTGTAAATTTTGTTGCATACGTAAGAATCTTCATATCAGGTGCAATTTCAGAAAGCGTTTTAACAAATCCCTCTTTTCTCAGTTCGGAAACAGATCCTGATGAAGGTACCTCAAGAACAGCTACATTCCCTTCCTTGCCGACTTTGTCTACAATATACTTTGCACCTTGGATTCCCATATCCTTGTTGTCGCCGGCAACCCGATAGACGCCATCGACATCGATTTTAATATCAAAATTTACAATCTTGATTCCTGCATCGAGTGCCTGTTGTATTGGTACTTCCATTCCTTCCCATTGTGGGAAAGCGACTATTGCTTCTGCTCCCCATGTTTTTAAATCATCTAATTGGGAAGTCATTTCTTCGGCATTATTACTTGTTTGAATTTTGTACTCGATCTTGTCGGAGAGTTCTTTTGCACGAGCTTCAGCATTGTAGGCAACCGCAGCAACCCAGCCATGTGTAACAGCCGGTGCTAGAATACCAATCTTGTGTTTTTTCGTATCCTTTGTGCCCTTGTCATCTTTATCATCACTTGCGCTTTTAGAATTGCATGCACTTAGTAGTGGCACAATCATTAAAACGAGCAACAACATTACAGATACTGCCTTTTTCATGAAGATATCCCCCTTTAGTATTAATCTATTATGATACCTAATGAAACCTATAACTGAACTTCTCGTTTTGTTATCAATGATTTTTCTATAGCATGTAATAGTTTTAAGGTATATAAAACGTCTTCTAAAGGGACTATGCGGTTCTTTTGGTTGTTTTCTATACAGTCCACAAAATAGGATAATTCATTTTGGAATGCATCGCCTTTTTCTATTTTGATTGGCGTCTTTTTCTGATTGGAATAATATATAAACTGATGATTACTTTCATTAATATTTTCAATATTATCGCCGGCATTTACATTTAGCTCTAATGTGCTTTCACTCGTTTGTGCTCTAAATGACATTGTAAATGGATATCCTATTGGCATTCTTTGTGAAGCTTCTACAAATGCTTTACTTTTATTCTTAAATAAAATGGTCGTCATGATATGGTCCCACGCACCATATTTGTTTTTATTTCCAACAGCGTACACTGTATCAACCTCACCAAGTAGATAATAGAGGAAATCGATATCATGTATGTGGAGATCATACAATGCTCCACCGCTTATTTCAGGGTGCTGAAACCAGCTGCTCCAATTAGGAGCCTGACCTAATCGTTTGGCATGGATAATCTCTATATCTTTTAATCTGTCATTTTCGCTAAACGATTTAATTACCTTATATTCCGGCCAGAATCGTAGGACATGCCCAACAAATAGCCTTACATTATTTTTATTCACAGCATCAATTATTCGATTGGCTGATTCTATCGATAATGTTAATGGTTTTTCACAAATGATACTTTTTCCGGCATTTGCTGCTCGTAAAATATATTCTTCATGTAAATAGGTTGGTAGGCATATATCGATGATGTCTATGTCTTTATCATTTAATAATTCTTCATAAGCAGTAACAAAAGAACCGTTATAAATGATCTCCCGATCTATTACTTTATTACTCGTACATATAGACGTTACCTGACAATGATCAATTTTCCCGTACGCTTCCAAATGAGTTTTGCCGATAAAACCTAAACCAACAAGGCCGATGTTCTTCATCCCTACCTCCATGTATCGATTATTTCTAAAAGATAGTAGTAAGAACGTTTGACACACTCGAACGGTTGTAACATGACACCCCTCCCTCAGGTGTAATTGATTACATGGTGAATCAATGACTTTATTACAACTGAAATAATCATTGTTTACATATAGTATGTAATCCGTTACAAAAATAGTATAAAAATCCTTTGAAAGTTCATTACTTTTTGACTAGGCTCTATTCCTTACATGCTAGTATTTTCTCAATTACTTTCAGTGTGGCAAGAGCATGGCTGCCTGTTACGGGTGGTTCTTTATCATGAATAATGGAATCAATGAAGGCATCGATGACACCACTCTTAGTTTGATGATCATTTGTTTGAATGTTCCCTAACTCATACTTGATCACTTCTCCATCCTTCGTTTCGATAATTAGCTGATTTACTGAATGGTGATAGATTTTGATAATCCCCTTCTGACAGTAAATGGTCGTTGAATTATCTTCTGAACCATAGTAGGTCCATGAAAACGAGGCGGTTCCTAATCGACCTTTTTTCGTCTTTAATGCACATACGACATTGTCGCAAACTTCAATTGGTTGTCCGTTTTCATCGACTTTGTCCAGTGCACCGAGAAAAGCATGAACATCTTCCACTTCATCGTCCAATAAGTAATGAATTAAATCGATTTTATGAATTCCTAGATCACCTGCTACGCCAGAGTGGGAGCGGTTTTTCTTAAAAAACCATGTGGCATTCGATTTATTCACTCCCCAGCTTTCTGGTCCTTGGTGACCAAATGCCGTTTTAAAAGTTAGTACCTCACCTAATTCCTTTTTTTCGATAATTTCCTTCGCTTTTTGATGGGCTTTCGCAAATCGTTGATTATGATCAACCATTAATTTCTTACCGGATTTCCGCTGGGCTTCCAGAATAATTTCTGCACATTCGACATTGATCGCTAGTGGCTTTTCACAAAGAACATGCTTCCCGTTTAACAAAGCATTAGAGGAATATATATGATGGGCATCGTTGGAAGAACAATCACTAATCGCTGTAATCGTTGGATCTTTGTACAGTTCCCCTACCGTTTTGACTGCACGCCCAGTAAATTCCTTTGCAAGCGCCTCTGCCCTATCTGGATTACGATCAAAGAAAACAATTTCATCCACATGTGGATTGGCTTTATACTCAGGTGCATGACGAAATTTTGTTATTGAACCACATCCTATGATGCCAACTTTTATTCCCAAGGATGATGCCCTCCTACGAAAAAATTCACATTTTTACTATCCCATTGTTGATTCGCGAATGATTAATTCATGATCCAAAACAATGCTTTCCACTTTGTTTCCTTTAATCCGATTTATTAACATGTTTGCTGCGGTACATCCCATTTTATACATCGGCTGAGCAATCGTCGTAAGGGTTGGATTTGTCATATTGGAGAAGCTGATTTTATCAAAACCTACGACAGCGATATCGCCAGGTACTTTCAAACCACTTACATTTATTTCCTTCAGCGCCCCAATGGCTAATGTATCGGAAACGGCAAAAACAGCTGATGGTTTTTCCCGTAATTGCAGAAGCATTCTCATTGCATGGACACCATTTTCAAAATCAAGCTGTTCACAGTTGTACATCCATTCATTACGAAACGGAAGATGAAACTCGTTTAATGCCCGCTCATATCCCTTTCTGCGCTGGCGGGTGTAAAGGTATTTTTCATCAGAATTAATGAGCGCAATGTTTTCATTTCCTAATTTAATCAAATGTTTCACTGCGTGGTAGGCAGCCAATTCGTTATCAATCGTAACGTACGGAATTGTCCCGTCTTCGTCGTACTCACTGCATTGAATAACTGGATGACTTTCAGCTAATTCATTTAGTTTTTGCATATTAACAGTTGGATCCATTGATATAAGACCATCGGCAAGTTTATTTTTTACCATGTTAAAATAAATATTTTCTCTTTGCGGGTTTGAATCCGTTTCGCAAAGAAGGAAATTGTAATTATTTATGATTGCAATATTTTCAATGCCTTTAATAATTTCTGTGTAAAAGGGATTTGAAATACTAGGAATCAAAACGAGTAAAAGACGACTTTCGGAGTTTCTTAGATTTCTTCCTAACATGCTCGGTTCATAGTTAAGTTCTTTTATTGCATTTTCAACCTTAAGCCTCGTTTTTGGCCTTACGGATGCCCTGTTATTAAGCACCCTGGATACCGTTGCAACGGAAACACCTGCTTTTTGCGCTACTTGTTGGATATTTGCCATGAGGCTTTCCCACTTTCGTCTTTTGATAATCACTTGTAATCGATTACATTAGTAATTCATATTATGAAATGAGATGAATTATTCACTAATAATAAATTCATTCAGTTCCTAATGGTGATTCGTTCATATTAGAAGGGTGTAATGGATTACATTTTTTCTAATCCCCCCCAGATCTGTCGGCGATAAGTGGTGGACATAACGTAAAATGGGCCAGTTTTTTACATTTAATTTTCTATTATGGGTACTTTAAATGATAAGCTTACGAAAACACAATGAGGTGATAGTTTGACTAAATTAAAACTTACATCTTCCGAAATTGGAACACTGTGGGGAGAGTATATCAATGGTACAATGACAGATGTGGTTAATAGATACATGGTTACAATCATTGAGGATGAGTCAATAAAGGCTATTTTTCACGATGCGATTAAGACGTTCGGTAAACAAAAGGAACAAATCGTAGCTTTCATTAAGGATGAGGGGTTTCCAGTTCCTATTGGATTTACTGACTCCGACATGTTTCATGATAAAGAAAGATTATTCACAGATATATTTAGTCTAAATTACTTACATATAATGACATTGCATGGATTGTTAGGCCACAACACTTCATTAGCAGTTTCTGTTAGAAAAGACTTAAGAGATTTTTACGATTCTTGTGAAAACGAAGCAAAAAGAATGTATCATCAAACAATTGAGTTATTGCTTGAAAAGGGAAGTTTCCAAAGGGACCCGTTATTTTATCCTGCTAAGAATCCTGAGTACGTTTCTAGCAAAGATTTTTCGGATGGTTTTTTCGGAAAAGGAAGACGTTTAGCTGCTACAGAGATTATCAGTATTTCTTTAAACCTTAAAAAAAGTATTATGGCTAAAACTCTTTCGATAGCATTCAGTCAAGTCGCCCAAACGAAAGAAGTAAGAAAGTTTCTCACGGATTCTGAGGTAACCGCTGATGGTCAAATAAAAACATTTGCAAAAATCATGCAAGCGGATAACCTACCAGTTCCGAAATCTTGGGAAACAGAAGTGACAACTTCTACGGATTCTCCGTTCTCCGATAAGTTAATGTTGTATCATATCGGGTTCCTTTTCCAAGCTGCACAAAATTACCATGGAGCGGGTCTTGCTTCAGCTATGCGAACAGACCTTGTTGCCGCTTACGAGAGTACCATTTTAAAAAATCTATTGGTAACGAAGAAATGGTTTAATATCATGGTGCAAAATAAATGGTTAGAACAACCACCACTTGCACCTAATAGAAAAGAAATTGCAAAAGAAAAGTAGTAAAGACGGATTTTGTCCTGCCAGGCTCACATATTATTTGATATTCATGTAAAACTAGTGGGATTTAATTTTCAATCAGCTATCTAAACTTCCCCCTGATTGTATAACTGTAACATTCAGGGAGAAGTTTATTTTAATTTATTTACCTACAAACAACAATTTTGGACCACCTGCGATTATTGACTGTTTACTTTTTACTGTGATGACTACTTTTCCACCCGCTGGCACTGTTATTGTTCGATCTACCCACTGAGCCAACCCACTCGTTATTACTGCTTTTTTCTTATCATATACGACATAATTATAGTCGGCTTTAAGATCTCCTACTATTTTTACAGCACCTGTTTGCTTACTCGTATTGATAAGCTGATAGGTTTTCCCTTTAGTGATTGTGGATCTAACGAACGCTGGTGTTTTACTTACTTTTCCTTGAAACAAGTTCTTTGGACCGCCTGCTTTTATCGACGCCTTGCTTTGCACGGTAATGACTACTTTTCCACCTGCTGGTACGGTTATTGTTCGATCTACCCACTGGACGATCTGGCTTGTTACTACTGCTTTTTTCTTGTCGTATACAACATAATCATAGTCGGCTTTAAGATCTCCTACTATTTTTACAGCGCCAGTTTGCTTACTCGTATTGATAAACTCATAGCTTTTTCCTTTAGCAATTGTGCTTCTGACAAACGCTGGTGTTTTACTTACTTTTCCTTGAAACAAGTTCTTTGAACCGCCTGCTTTTATCGACGTCTTGCTTTGTACGGTAATGACCACTTTGCCACCTGCTGGCACTGTTATTGTTCGATCTACCCACTGCACGATCTGGCTTGTTACTACTGCTTTTTTCTTATCGTATACGACATAATCGTAGTCGGATTTAAGATCTCCTACTATTTTTACAGTGCCGGTTTGCTTACTCGTGTTTACCAGCTCATAGCTTTTTCCTTTAGTAATTGTGCTTCTGACAAACGCTGGTGTTTTACTTGCTTTTCCTTGAAACAAGTTCTTTGGACCGCCTGCTTTTATTGACGTCTTGCTTTGTACGGTAATGACCACTTTGCCACCTGCTGGCACTGTTATTGTTCGATCTACCCACTGCACGATCTGACTTGTTACTACTGCTTTTTTCTTGTCGTATACGACATAATCATAGTCAGCTTTAAGATTTCCTACTATTTTTACAGCGCCGGTTTGCTTACTCGTGTTTACCAGCTCATAGCTTTTTCCTTTAGTAATTGTGCTTCTGACAAACGCTGGTGTTTTACTTGCTTTTCCTTGGAACACGTTCTTTGGACCGCCTGCTTTTATTGACGTCTTGCTTTGTACGGTAATGACTGCCTTTCCACCTGCTGGTACTGTTATTGTTCGATCCACCCATTGCACAATCTGGCTTGTTACTACTGCTTTTTTCTTATCGTATACAACATAATCATAGTCAGCTTTAAGATTTCCTACTATTTTTATAGAACCTGTTTTCTTACTTTTATTAAAAAATTCATAACTAGTTCCTTTAGAAATTGTTTTCGAAGTAAACGCGCCACTGGTAGTCGAATTCACTTTGTGCATTGAAGCGTAACTATTGTTGAAAGAAAAAAATATACAAAAAAGCGCTACTAGTAAAATAGAAAACTTACGGATACTTTTCATAATCATCATCTCCAAAAAGTAATTTATTATACAATTTTAAGTAGATAGCAAACTAGTTTTCTCTTAGTTTATCGCACCAGACTCCCTCCTTGTATTACCTATATAGGAAAATAATAGCATAATTATATCCTAACAGAAATGATACGAAGGGATTAGTTGAACTTTGACTTGGCACCAAAACTATCATTGTCATTATTCTAGACAATCATTCCCGCAATAGTTGTTTCTTACTCCAACTTCTTCTCAAAACAATTACATTCATGAACCCTCTTAAATTGTTCCTTTATCTTTTCCTTTTCTTTACCTACATAATGAGCGAAGGTTTGAACAGGATATAAATCCGATTGCTCTGATTTTATTACCCCATTCAACTCCGTTTCACCATTAATAAACACGTGTAAATACGAATCTACTTTTGAAAATTGGTTGTTTTTATACCAATTATTTACCCATTCGTCATCCCTCGTCCATGCCTCAAGACGATTTAACCCCTTTTCTTTCGCTATTTTTTCCGCTTTAGATAACAGTTGACTTCCAATTCCTCTTCTCCGATAATCAGGATGAACCGCTATATGCCAAATCATTCCGCCCAATCCATTTCCCCTTGAGCAGACAGTTCTCTCTTCTACTTCATATTCAATATCTATTAAACCGATAACCTGATGATCTTCTACAGCTACTAGTTCAATAGCCGGATTTTCATATTGTTCTTTTTCTCTTAAAACATTGTCATAATAAGCACTATCCAAAAACGATAATACCCTACAACGGGTCCATCCAATTTCATCTTCAAAACGATAAGCTCTAATTTCCATATTTTCCTCCCACTCGTTTCTCATTTTCATAAACACGCTTGGTCTGCAGGTGTACCGCAGTTTCTATCGGTTCGCTTTTTCCCCTCTAGGTACGATGGCTTTTCCTTTTCTCACTCTATCGTTCCGCTTTCGGCTATTCCGATACCATAGATGCTGAGGGGGCTTCGCTTTCGGTTCGCTTTTTCTCCTCTAGGTACGATGGCTTTTCCTTTTCTCACTAAATCGTTCCTCTTTCGGCTATTCCGATACCATAGATGCTATGGAAGCTTCACTTTCGGTTCGCTTTTTCTCCTGTAGGTACGATAGCTTTTCCTTTTCTCACTCTATCGTTCCTCTTTCGGCTATTCCGATACCATAGATGCTGAGGGGGCTTCACTATCGGTTCGCTTTTTCCCCTCTAGGTACGATGGCTTTTCCTTTTCTCACTCTATCGTCCCGCTTTCGGTTATTCCGATACCATAGACGCGTAGGGGGTTTTGCTACCGTCCCGCTTCCAACTCACAATAAGTTATTCACCAGCCCCTTATGCACCACCATGTATTTTCACAAATCGATACTTCATATCCCTCCAATAATATATAGAAAAGACGCTCTTTTGAGAGCGTCTTTTCAAACCGAACATATGTTCTTTTTGTAAGTTCTTTAAATATAAAAGTAAGTTCCCTTAATTTTCATACTATTATTATAAATTAAATAAATATATAAGTCTATATTTATTTAAAATGTTATTTTATATTTTAATAACCAGCTGGGAAATCGTGTTAATCATTTAGGTGCCTCTATTTTAAGTAAGGAGGATACCCATTATATGAGTAATGGAATATAGAAGCAGAATGTTCTTATTTAGTAATTAAGGGAGAGGATATGGTGAGTTCTGTTAATGTAAAACAAAGGGAAGACACTTTAACATTCTTGCAACTTTTTAAAAAGTCACCTCATTTTGCAGCCTTGTTATTTGGACAGATTTTTTCATATTTAGGAAGCTCGATTACAAATGTAATCATGCCTATTGTGGTTTTGCAGGAAACAAAATCGGCAGCAATGATGGGGACAGTCATGGCGGTTTATATGGTTCCGTTTATTTTGCTCCTGCCATTTTCAGGCGTTCTCGTTGATAAAATGAATAAAGTAAAAATAATGCTATTTGTTGATTTGGTGCGCTTCGCTTTGATACTTACTTTAGCCACTATTTCGTTTTTGAATCAGTTAAGTATGACGATATTATTTATTATCATGTTTTTAATGGGCATCATGGAAAGCCTTTTCCAGCCAGCACACTCAGGCGTAAGGGCAAAAATTTTCACAAAAGAGATTCGCAATGCAGCAAATTCTCTCACACAAGTAATGATGCAAGGATTGAAATTATTTGGACCGATCATCGGTGGTGTTATTGTTTCATCATTTTCAGCAGCATGGGGATTCGGAATAGATGCTGCTACTTACATCATTTCATTTCTTTTTTTGTTATCACTAAGAAGGTTAAGTTTTCAAAGTAACACTATCAATACCTCCCCTAAACGTTCAATAAAACAAGATTTACTTGAGGGAATCGAAGTGATCAGGCAACAGTCATGGCTGTGGATAACCATTCTTGCCTTTTCGGTGATAAATATTTTTTGGGGTGGAATTATGAAGGTTTTGCTCCCCTGGTTAATCAATGTCCATTATCAGTTCGATCCTACCGTGTTCGGACTCGTTATTTCCGCTTCCGGTGCTGGAGGAATTGTTTGTGGAATTATATTCGGTTTGCGAAAACAATGGAATAAACGAGGGATTTTAACCTATATAAGTGTGGCATTAAGCGGTTTATCACTTTTGTTATTACCAGCCGTAGCGAGTATTCCTTTCATCATGTTTTTGATGTTTTTGAACGGTGCCTGCAATATGTTTTTCGGCCTTATTTGGGAAACAAGTCTCCAAGAACTTGTGCCTGAAGAAAAATTCGGCAGAGTTGCAAGTTTAGATATGCTAGGTTCCTTTGCTTTATTGCCGGTTGGTTATCTTTTAACTGGCTGGGCAGCAGAAGGAATTGGCGAAATTACGACACTCCTCACTTTTAGTTCAATCATTGTGTTGATTGCCGTATTGGTTCTTTTTCATAAGAGGATTCGAGCATTTAATTAAAAAAGCGGACAACGTTTAGATTCGTTGTCCCAAAAAAAAGCAGTGATTTCCTTATTTTTCGTGAATAACGGAATCACTGTCCACTAAATTTTTTAACATTCCTTCGGACATTGCTCAAGATTTTCGTTAGACAAAATTTCGATTGCCTTTCTTATATTAGATACGTTTATATAAATGATATTGTTTTCCCCCACATAAAAGGATTTAAGCTTTGTCTTGCACCAAAGACTGCCAATTACTCGATTGTATCCCCCAGGAATTCCCGCAGGTATGGTAGAAAGTGCAATCACTTTTTCCTCTTTAAATCGAACTTGTAAAGATTTAAGGGTTTTTACCACTACGGAAAGATCTTCTGCACTTTCCGATTCAGATGAGCCTACTACGAGTCTAACAAAATTAGCATTTCTAGCATCTTTAGTAGTAAAAAAGGCAGCAATGTTAACCGAATTCTCAGCTATCCCGCTCAAAATACAGCTGAGGGTTACATCATCGACCATGAACGTAAACTGTGTTCTTAATTTAATTCCCGGTTGACTTACCTGTGAATGATTCATATTCTCCACATCCTTAAATATTCTTTCCCATTAGGATATGTTGAAAAATGAAATTCGGATTGTACCTTGGACTAAAACAGGGAAGTGGATTCTTTTTTTGATCATTTAATCCAAAAGAAATTTTTAAAAAAATCCAACCAATCAATAGATTACTATGTTTACTACATAAATTTACTTAAATCCGGATAACCACTAACAGCCCATGCGCCATCAACTATTAGACTAGCACCATTTACATATGAAGCATCTTCGCTAACAAGAAATAATGCAGGACCTGCCATTTCATCTGGATTACCTGCACGTCGCATCGGTATACGTTCCATGTATGCATCATTTATTGCTTCAACATTTGTTAACCCACTTGTTAATGGAGTAGCGACCAATCCAGGTAGTATAGTATTTACACGAATATTGTGCTGTGCAAGTTCTAAAGCAGCATTTTTCGTTAACATTTCAACACCAGCTTTTGCAGATGAGTATGCCGCTCCGTAGAACATTGGTACATGAGCATTTAGCGAAGCTACATTTACAATAGCTCCTCCCCCATGTTCTTTCATATACTTAGCTTCGTGTTTTAAAGATAAAAATACACCTTTTAAGCATAAGTCTACTGTAAAATCCCAGTCTTCTTCACTTTGATCGACTATTGCACCAGCTTTTGATGCTCCCGCAACATTAAATGCATAATCAAGTCCTCCAAACGCATCAACTGTTTTCTGCACAAGAGTTTCAATATCCTCTTCCTTTGTTACATTGGTTACACAACCAATTACTTTCCCTTTATGAGCCGCTTCCATTTCTTTTAATTTTTCACGATTCAAATCTGCAACAGCCACTTTCACATTAGCGTTTAGTAAGCGTTGAACAATGGCATATCCGATCCCTGACGCACCGCCTGTCACGATTGCTATTTTACCTGATAAATTCCCCATTTTTTAATCCCCCTTAATTGTCGAATGGTTTTAATTACTTGAAGTTTTAACTAATATTTTCGCTTGTTTTTTATCGTTGATTAATTGATTAAATCCTTCCTCGACAATGTCTTTAAGGTCAATTTTTTTAGTAATTACTGATTTTACATCTAATCTTCCTGTCGCAATCATATCAATCACTTCCGGGAATACATGTCGATAGGCAAGTGTTGAAGTGATATCTGCCGCTTTAAACATTAATTGTCCCATATTTATTGCAACTGGTTTTGCAAATACAGCAATCGCCATAACTTGTCCACCTTGTTTAACCGAAGCAACCGCATTTGTCATCGTTGGCTGCACTCCCGCACATTCATACGCAACGCTGACACCACCATTTGTTAATTGATGAATCGTTTCAACAATATCACTACGCATTCCATTAATAATCGTAGTTGCACCTAATTCTTTCGCTTTTTCAAGTCGTTCCTCTGATAAGTCAACGACAATGATTTTTGTTGCTCCTGCTGCTTTAGCTGATAATAACGTTAATAATCCGATTGGTCCCGCTCCAAAAATAGCTACTGAATCCCCAGGTTTGAGCTTACTTTCTCTAACAGCATAAAAAGAAACAGCTGTCGGCTCAACTAACGCTCCTTCTTCGAAAGAAACATGATCTGGAAGAACATGAACCATATTCTCATCAACAATTACATATTCTGCAAAACCACCATCACGATTCAATCCGACAAACCCCACTTTGTTGCATTGGTTATAATATCCTCTTTTACAAGCATAACATTCGCCGCAATATATTAATGGTTCGATAGCAACTCTTTCACCTGCATGATGGCTTGTCACATCATCAGCTACCTCAACGATGGTTCCTGAAAATTCATGTCCAAGTGTAAGTGGTGGTTTTTGTCCGCTAATTGGATGCGGTTCTGAAGATAAACCATGCGAATAAGCATGAAGATCACTTCCGCAAATACCAGCCCATTCAACTTTCACTTTTATTTGACCTGATGTAACTTTTGGCTCTTGTACTTGTTCTACACGTACATCATTAATATTATGCCAAACTGCTGCTTTCATTTTTATCATCTCCATTAACTTTCTATAGAATTATTATAACAGTTTGACTAGTTAAGTTATAGTTAATATAATTTAACTTTAATTAACTATTACTTAAGGATATGATTTCATGAACATTGAACAACTCACTTATATTGTTGAAGTTGCAAAAACAAAATCGTTAGCAAAAGCAGCGGAAATTTTAAATATTAGTCAATCAGGATTAAGCCAAGCAATCTCACGCTTAGAGTCTGAGCTTAATATAAAATTATTTATTCGGAGCAGAACGGGAGCTGTCACTACTAAGGAAGGAGATGCAATAATAGAAAAAGCGCAAGATGCACTTTATGCCTTATATCAGATTAAGGCTGAAGCTAAACACCAATTAAACAACATAAACGACTTGCTTAGAATATCTGCGATCCCCGGTTTAGCAGGTCCCATTATCGACACTTATATTTTATTGAAACAAAAGGAATCTACCTTAAAAATTGAAGTCAACGAAAAAGCAAGTATGGAAATTATTGAAGATATTAAGGATGATAAAACTGATATTGGTTTTATAGCAATTAATAAAGCAAGTATCGATCTCGTTTCTGATCTTCATTTTATACCTGTAATGAATGGGAAAATTTCGGTATATACATCAATAGATTCACCTTTAGCAAATACCATGGAAAGGATGACAGTTGATCTATTAAAGACACAAAAATTTGTTTTATATAAAGATGAATATGTACAAAACTTCATTAATAATTTCCAAAGATTATACGGCCCAATTGATGTTTTCTTTAAAACTACTAACTTAGATGTGATTACTAAAGCAGTAATGGAACTTGGAGCAGTGACGATTGGCCATGATATTTCCGCAGTTTTCAACCACAGCTTTCCTTCTGATACAGTAAAGGCAATAGAAATTGCAGATTTAAGTGACACATCGTTTCGATTCGGCTGGCTAAAAAAACACGATAATAAACTATCTAATGAGGCTAAACACTATATTGAAGAGGTTAACAAAATGTTGTGGAGG
Source organism: Heyndrickxia vini (assembly GCF_016772275.1). NCBI lineage: Bacteria > Bacillati > Bacillota > Bacilli > Caryophanales > Bacillaceae > Heyndrickxia > Heyndrickxia vini. The sequence continues at coordinate 3,347,817 of NZ_CP065425.1, forward strand.
CAGCAATAGAGGAAAACACGAGGAGATTTCTCTTATGGCTTCAAATAGGTAGAACCCACTCGCCTGGTAAAAGTGCTTTAATGCAAATCCTTCATCACAATTTGCATGGAGTTATAGTAAAATAACAGGTAGTACTAACTTTTTTTACCACTATTATCTTAAAAGACGAAAGAGGGAGTTCACCTTGCCGGATTGGTCATATCAAACGATATTCAAGCCTCTTCTACAAAAGCTTCCACCTTCCTTTAGTCGAGAGTGTATTCACCGTGGAATGAGCATAGTATCATCCACATTAATTGGGGAAGCATTTATAGAATTTCTTGGCCACATGGCACCTTCTAAAAAACTAGAGAAGCATGTATTTGGGGTACAGTTTCCATCTTCAGTTGGATTAAGTGGCAAAATTGATCCGAAATTATCCGGACTAAAAGCTTTTCAAAATCTCGGTTTTGGTTTTATGGAAATTGGCCCAGTTTCAATTCTGGGTTCATCAGAGAAAGAAGCACTACAGATTGATCAAAAAAAGGAACAAATTTCGGGATATAGCGAAAGGATACCGCTATCAAAAGTCAAAGAGAAACTCGCCTCTTTGAAAAAAAAGAAAGTACCATTTTTTATAAGGGTAGAGGGAACGCTCCAAGAATCAAAGCAGATTTGTGAAGAGCTCGATCCTTTTAGTGATGGATTCATTATAAACAGTCATACTTTTCATTCGGTTAATGAATACATTTTTTTACGTGAGCAAATAAATAAACCTATTTTATTAGCTTATTCAGCCGAAAGTTTTACTGACAGTAATAACCTAGAAAACTACCATCCAGATGGAATATTACTTGAAGAAAGCCATTCACTTGATAGGCTACAGCATGCACTTATTGCTATAAAGAAAGTACATAAGGACATACCAATTATCACTTCGGGTGGAGTAAGAGAACCAGCAGATGCTATCAGATTACTAGATAGTGGAGCTTCCCTTATTTTGCTGGGATTTGAATACGTGTTTACCGGACCCGGTCTCCCTAAGAGAATTAATGAAGCTTGCGACAATAGATTTCCGAAGGAACCTGTGAAGGTTGAAGGATGGATTTGGTATTGGTTGTTTGGTTTGGCGATTACAGTAGCCGGTTTTATCGCTCTGTTTTTTAGTATGACGAGGATTATTCTTCCATATGATGAATCTTTTTTAGACATCTTTAGAAATGATATTTTACGTTTCAATCCCGCCATTTTATACTTTATGGCACATGACCGGATGACACTTTCAGGAACGATGATTTCAGGTGGATTTATTTACATGCAGCTTGCAAGGCATGGAATCAGATATGGCGTTCATTGGGCAAGAAAAGCGGTAAATATAGCAGGGCTGGTTGGTTTTCTTGGTATCTTCTTATTTATCGGTTACGGTTATTTCGATTGGCTTCATGGATTGTTTTGGCTTATATTATTACCTTTATTTATTATTGGATATGTAAAATCTAGAAATGCAACAGAAGCATCATCTAGTACTAACCTTTTCAATCATCAATACTGGAAGTTGAGTTTAATCGGGCAACTATCTTTTGTCCTATTAGGCGCTTCATTAGCTCTTGGAGGTGTTGTCATTTCTTTCATTGGTGCATCAAGTGTCTTTGTACCAACGGATCTTACCTACTTATGTCTATCTCCAGAAGCGCTGAATGAATTTAATGACCGCTTAATCCCTGTTATTGCGCATGACCGGGCCGGATTTGGAAGTGCCCTACTAAGTGTAGGTTTACTCGTAATGATGCTTGCCTTATGGGGAATTCGCGAGGGAGAAAGATGGGTTTGGTGGAGTTTCACAATTGGTGCCATTCCAGCTTTTTCAGCGGGAATTGTCACTCATTTTATTATCGCATATACTGATTTTGTTCACTTATTACCTGCCTATTTTGCAGTATTTCTATACTTAGTAGGTGTCGTTTGTACAGCACCATTTTTATTAAAAAGAAATTGAGAAAGCGCAAGGTCGTTCTCTTCCTTCGTTAAAGAGGAAGAGCTCCCACTTGCGCTTTAAATCATAGAATTTTAATCTCACACTAATAAAAACGCATCATTTCAAGATTACCTTCCGCCTCAAATACTCGTGCTTTAATCAGAAGCTTTAGTTGATATTCGAACGTACATTGTTTTTTTCTAAGCGTAAATTTTCACCCTTTTTCCGGGACACTGAATGTGCAAGGGCATCCGGAAGGACCATCAATGCCGGTACAAAAATAGGAAGTAATATAAAGCAAAGTACAATTAAGCCTGTAATAACTGCTATGGCTAATTCAGATAAGAGTACCATTCCCGAAGGCATAAGTGTAGCAAAGGTTCCACCAAGTATGATAACTGCTGATATAATTACTCCGCCAATCTGCTTAGACGCTAACACAATTGCCTCTTTAGTCGTCATATGAGGGTATTCCTTAAAGCGCATCATTAAGAATATGCTATAGTCTACTCCTAAAGCTACAATGATAATAAAGGAGAAGAATGGGACAAAGGAAGAAAGACCTTCATACCCCTGCAAATCTATGAAAATATAGTTTGTAATGAACATAGCCGCATAGTATGCTCCAACAAGTGATGCTGTAATGAAAACCGGTGTCCAGAAAGATCGTATAACAACGAACAATACAATTAATACGCCTATTATGACGATGATTGTTGTCTTATTTAAATCTCTTGACAATACATCATTCATATCTTTAGTTGTGGCACTTGATCCAGATGTGCCACTTTTGGCACCAGAAAGCAGTGTGCCTTTTAGTCCATCGGAAACCGTCGTATTAATTTTCTCAATCGTATTTAAAGCTTCAGTAGAATATGGATCATCGTTAAGTATCACGATCATTTTCGTGATTTTTCGATCTTTCGTCATGAAAGCATCTAATGATTTTTTGAAATCCTTATTCGTCAAAGCTTCCTTTGGAATAAAGAATGTTTTATTCGAATTAAGTTGAGTTAAATAACCATTCGTTTGTCCAAGACCGTTAGAGATTTCTTTTAACCCATCATTTACATCTGTTAAATTTTCCCCAAAGACGTTGAACCCATTGAGTCCATCTACAAGCTGCTGTTGACCCGTTTTCATCTGCCCAAGCCCATCATTTACCGTATTCATATTTGTTGCGATTGTACCGATTCCTGATGATGCCTTTCCAAGTCCATCTTTCAGTTTTTTCAACCCATCTGACATTTGAGATAAGCCACTGCTCATACTAGCAAGATTTTTATTTGCTGTAGCAAAACCGGCAGTTACTGTATTGTAATTATCGTTTAATGCTTTTATGCTTTTAGGTGTAATTGGACTTAAAGACGAGGATAACTGGTCGATTGTTTGCTTTAATCCTTGGTAATTAGCATCACTCTGCACATTCGGATAACTTTTTCCTAATGCAGTCACCATTGATTGCATTTGCGAAAGTGCACCTTTCACACCAAGAAGTGCCTGTGCTGCTTCTTGATAGTGGGTACCCATCTCCTTATAACCGGCTTGCATCTTTCTATAATTTTCAGCTAACACATCTACTCCACTGCTCATTTTTGAAAGATTCGATTCTATCGTAGCTAAACCGCCTGCTATCGTTTGCGGATTACTTGATCCATCATCAATACCAGCTTGGATTTGTTTCAGTCCTTTGGTTAGAGCACTCACTCCATCCTGGAGCTTAGCCGTCCCATCAACCATTTGGTTTACTTTAGAAAAGTCTGCTGATCCGAGCTTTTCTTGCGCTTCCTTCAATCCATCATGTATTTGATCCACACCGTCTTGAGTTTGTGATACGCCGTCTGTAACAGACTCCATTTGTCTATCAACGTAAAAATCGTCAATTATCTCCCCTTGAGGCTGTGTGACCGAAGAAACCTGTTTCACTCCTTTAAGACCTTTGAGTCTTTCTGTTACATTATCTATAACTGCAAGCGACTCATTATTATCAAGCGCTTTGTCATTTTCAATAACGACTGTTGCAGGCATGGACTGTCCTTTTCCAAAATGATCGGAAATCAAATTAATTGCTTTGGAAGAAGGATATTTATTTCCAAGTTCCCCAACGGTATCAAAGTTTAGCTTTTCTTGATGAAAATATACCATTGGCCCTATGATTAGTAAGATAATAATTGTGATTATTATCGGATGCTTAGTAGCTAACGAGGATGTTTTTCCCCAGAATTTGTTTTCTTTGTGACCACCAACATTTTTGGAAGGCCAGAAAAGCTTATTGCCTAACACTTTCATAATGAAAGGGGTTAATGTCAAAATTTCAAGTAATAGGATGGTTACACCAATAACTACAACAACACCGGATTTATAAATTGGCGATTCGGAAAAAACAAGCGCAAGGAAAGCAATAAATACAGTGAGTATACTATATGCAATTGTTTTTCCTGCCGTTTTATACGTATTAATAATCGAGTCATCTACCGAATGTCCATGTGATAATTCTTCCTTAAATCGATTAAAAAGCAGGATATTGTAATCCGTACCTACACCAAAGAGAATAAGGACTAAAAGCATTTGGGTAAGGCTTGTTATCGGGAAATTTGCCTTATCAATTAATTGGGCCGCGATTCCCATGGAAACAAGATAGGAAAAGGCAACAGCTACTAAGGATATTAAAGGAGTAACAACTGACCTAAAGGCAATGATCAGCACTACTAGAATAAAGATGACTGTTAATGCAGCACTCTTCTCCACACCTGCTTGAGATGCTTTTAGATAATCATTATTAATAAAATCTTCACCGCTAAGATAATATTCAACAGGTACATCCTTAAGTTTGCTATTAAACTGTTTTTGTATATCGTCTATTTCTCTATCTTTTTTATCAAGTTTGTAGCTTACCATTAAGGTCGTACCATCTTTAGAAACTAAAGTGCTTTTTGCATCAGGCATACTGAAAGGATCAATCATGTCGGTAATCCCAAGCTCTTGACGACTATCATTAAGTGACTTTACTGCATCACCAATTTTTTTCATTTCATCATTTGAAATTTTATTTTTATCGTAAAAAACGATAAGGTTATTGGTCCCCTTCGTAGTATCCATTTTTTTCAGGATATTATCTGCTATCACTGAAGGACTATTAGCACTTGTTCCTTCCTGCCCTTTTTGCCGCAATATTGCATTGATATCTGGCTGAATGATTGTTAGCAATATAGTTGCAATCAGCCATATTGCAATTATGGCCCAACGGCCCTTAATAATTTTGCTCACTTTGTATCCTCCGATTTCATTTTATATAGTATCTCCCATGTTTGGCTTTTCCAAGAACAACACATCAAAGAAATCATAGTTATCCATTCCATCTGCCTTCATTTTTTCCTTAACAGCTGAAACTAACAATCCCATTCCCTTTTCCACAATCTCCTGTTCATCCGGGCTCAAAAGACTTAGTGCACCGATTAATGACATATTTGCAATTTCAGAGATGCTTCCGTTAATGCCTTCCGCAAGTTCAGGTGACAAGGAAATATCCACTAAACGTTTATCCTTTGCATTAGGTGTTTTCACGAGAAACCCTTTTGAAGTAAGTCTTTCAACAATATCTGAAACCGTACTTTGTGTCATTTTAAGATTTTGAGAGAGTTGTTTAATGCTTACAGTATTATGGGCAAACACATCGCCAATAACTCTTACTTGAGGAATGGTCACGCCATGCTCCTCCGCCGTTTTCTGAAGACTTTTCATCAGATAGCGATGTAAAAAATCAATTGATTCACGAATAAAATCTGCTTTATCCATTTTATTTATCCTCCCTTCAAAAAACATCGTATGCGATACATCGGATACGATTAATTATTATGGATACATGGTACTTTTGTCAATGTGGAAATGAGTTTTTATTTTTAGTGATCTCCTTCTATTTCATTCTGAAAAAATAATGGGATTTTTAACCCTTTATAACGTAAAATGAACATGTAGGGAATCAATTTTGAAAAGGGGCGTTCCAAATGATTATCGTAACAACAGAGAAAATTGCTAATCATAAAGTTACCGAAGTGAAGGGTCCAGTATTTGGGTTAACTGTTCGAGCAAGGGGTATCGGGAAAGATATCGTTGCTTCGTTGAAAGGTCTTGTAGGCGGAGAAATTAATCAGTATACGGAAATGTTGGAGGATGCCAGAAAGCAAGCGATCGATCGCATGGTGGAAAACGCCAGAGCAATGGGCGCGAACGCGATCATTATGATGCGCTTTGACTCTGGTGAAATCGGCCAAAATATGAGTGAAATCGTTGCGTATGGAACAGCCGTTATTGTAGAAGAAGAATAAGTCGATGGAATGGGTTTTCGGCTTTTACGGTATTCAATTCATTGTTCTCCTTATTTTAATTTTCGGCTCTTGGTTCATTTGGGATCGTCGCTTCAAAACAAAGCACGGTCAACAAGTACCTAAAGGATTCGTCCGAACAAATGAGGTTTCAATCGACCCAACCACAAAGAAAAGATTAGTCGTTTATTTTAATCCAGAAACTGGGGAACGATTTTATAAAGAAGAATAAAGATCTAAAAGGCTGCCGGAAGTTGGCAGCCTGAACAGAACTACTTGTTATTTTTCATTATCTGAATCAGCGATTTTTTCATCAATAGTTACTTTTTCTTCTTTCCACCAAATTGCCTCTTGTGGATTCTCTAAAATATCTGCAATTTCATGTTTCTCTTCTACTGCCGGAGCAGAACCTCTTAGCGCTTTCCCCGTCGTTTCTTTCACAAAAATCATTGTCAAAATACCAATTAAACAAGCAGCCATAATATAATAAGCTGGAACCATTGGGTTATTTGTCACTTTTATAAGCCACGCCATAACCAATGGCGTTGTTCCACCAAATAAGGAAACCGAAATATTAAAAGTAATGGCAAGGGCGACATATCTTACTTCTGTAAAAAATAAGGAAGGCAGCATAGACGGCATGGTTGCTTCGAATGTAGCTAAAAGAATAGCTAATATCATTAGTCCAAAAAACACGGTCGTATAACTTCCACTTCCGATCATCTTGAATGCTGGGATGGACAGAATAACTATACCTATTAATCCACTTAAAATAATGCGTTTATTCCCCACTCGGTCACTGATATAGCCCATAAATAAAACGATCGGAATCATGATAAACATAATAATCAAAATGAACAAAAGACCAACTGTTTCTCCATAACCTAACACAACATTTAAATAAGACGGCATATATGATAGCAACATGTAGTCGACAACATTAAAAAATAAAACTAAAACTACACCTTTAAGCAGTTGCGGCCAATGATATACAAAAACTTTTTTTATTAAGCCTTTTTCTTTTTCTTTGTCTTTCCCTTCATTCATTGCTTCAAAGACAGGGGATTCCTCTAAATTATTTCTCAAATAAAGACCTATCAGTCCCATCGGAGCAGCAATAAAAAACGGGATACGCCATCCCCAATCAAGCATCTTATCTGGTCCAAGTATATAACTCAGAATCGTCACAATAGCGGATCCACCGATGTATCCAACTAATGTTCCCACTTCTAAACCGCTTGAAAAGAAGCCTCTTTTTTTATCGGGAGAGGATTCAGCGATAAAAGTCATGGCACCCGAATATTCACCGCCCGCGGAAAATCCCTGAACCAGTCTGGCTAAAAGCAAAAGAATTGGAGCCAAATTTCCAATCTTTGCATAGCTCGGAATCAAACCCATACATAGAGTAGAAAAAGACATTAACACTAAAGTGATCGTTAATATCTTTTTTCTTCCTAACTTATCACCCAACATACCAAAAAACATTCCGCCAATAGGACGAACGAGAAATGCTACAGCAAAAGTAGCAAATGAAAATACTAATTGTAACGAACCAGCTGTGCCCGAAAAAAACACCTTTCCTATCGTTACAGCTAAATAAGAGTAAATTCCAAAATCAAACCACTCCATCGCATTTCCAAGGGCAGTAGCCACCACCGCTTTTTTTGCCGCTTTTGTATCAACAACCGTAATATCATCCTTTTTTAGTCTTCTTTTAGGATTTTTTTTAACCCCCGGAATTTTGCTCAATTGCTTCACCTATATTCTTATAAAAATTATAATTTATTGTTATTTTGAACTGACTTCATTATTTCTATTCCTTCGAAAACTAGACAGCTGTCTCACCTTTACATTCCAGTGAAATGTAAGGCGCCATGCTACAACAACAACGTTTCCAAAAGAAAAAAAACAGTAAGAGTTCATTAATAATGACTCCAACTGCTAGGTTTAATTTTTCTCCATTTTCGGTATTAAAGTAAATGGTTGTAATTCCTTAACTCCGATTGATAATAAGTTCACTGTGTTCTTATTGATTGTTTCCGCTTAATATTGATAAATGTAACTTTCAAAATGAGTTTCACATGATAAATTTTATCCTTTGCCAATGAAAAAGCCGAAGATACATTTACTCTTCAGCCCACACCCATTTATATAAATTTTATTTTCAAATTCACTGTTCAATAAAGGTGACATGAAAGTCTTTTCCTAATTCTTCTTTTACTCTTTCTGCTAATAAACCGCCTATTTTATTATGCTCCTCCATTGATACTTGTTTATAGGCGAGAACCCAATTAATTAATTCCTTTTTTAATTCGTCTGATATTGAAAAATCATCAATGTCTAGGTTATAACCACATTCACTACACTATAATGGGTCAGCACTAAAATCAGCTTCCATTTTTAATGAGGAGTGTTTACAGTTTCCTTTTTTTTCTTTATTTTGCAGCCATTTAAAAATATTCATCTCGATCATCCTTTTTTACTACTTCCGCTTTGTCACATTGAAAACAACTATTCATTTTTAGTTTTTCTACGAAAGTGAGGAGTCATCCCATCCAAAAGGGAAGAACTAGAATAGGCAACAACCGTTTAGGTTAGTTGCCTTCTTCTCATAAGTAGAAACCGGTTTTTACAATTTGTGGATAGTAAGATCATAATCTTACTTTACTTTCACTTTGATTGTTTTTGCATTTTTTGCTTTATCTTTTGCAATTATCGTTAATGTTGTTCCTTTTTTCTGTTGTTTAATTTTTATTTTATATACACCTTTTTTATTTGCTTTTGCCTTGCCCAATAATTTTTTTCCCTTTTTCACTTCAACTGAAGCTGAGGCCTCCGTTTTTCCGGTAATTGTTTTCGTTTTTGATGTTATCTTATTCACCTTTAATGTTTTCGGAGGGGTTTTATCACTTACTGTAAGTGTAACCACTTCACTTTTATAACCAGAATATACTTGATATGCAGTTACTTTCGTTCCCGCCTTTAAAGGTTTTATCTTGACGGAAAATTTACTATCACAAACAAGTGTACCGTTATTTAATGGTTTCTTATTTGCAAATAGGTATACCTTTGAATTTGTAACGGCACTTCCGGTTATTTTAGTATCTCGGTCACTTATAGATTTTACTTTCGGTGCATAAACCTCTGGACGAAAAGAAGTACTTAATATATAAGGTACATTTATTGAGTTTTCCGAATTAAATGCAGTAATATAGTAAATTCCACTAGTAACATTGTACTCGGATATTGTTCCACTATCTTCATACTGCATTGCGGCCTTCTCTTGAAGATTTCCATTCTCATCGTGTAAAATGGCTGAAGCGAGAGTGTAATTGCTCTTACCAGCCGTTGTCTTAACTTTAAGAAGACCATCAGATTTGATCACAACTTTATAAACATCAACATCAGTATAACTGCTGTCATATGTTCCTACTACATATGTTTTTAGGGGTAGATCATTTGCGGTTTCAAACGTATTATTAGGTTCTTTTTCAAAGAGATAATCTCCTAAAAGTTTGTGTTCTCCATCATTTGAAACAGTATTTCCAGCTAATTTTTTCAATAAATCCCCTTTTGATCCATTTATTACATTGTAATTAAGTGCTTCTTTACCTGTGTCGCTTTTTATCGTTTGATTGGTCGATTCAGCATTGACGTTCACTTTGAAAAAAAGTGTAGAGCAAAGCGCAAATACTACTAATAAGCTTATAATCCTCTTTTTCAAAAGATTCCCCTCCAAATATTTTTTTATATTGACTCCTGATTGGGTCTTCTTAGTTGTCGTCAATAATTATTTTACCACATTTCTCCTTTCTAAATTTTGCAAAGTTCAATTAAATCTTATTTTAATTCTTTAGTATTGCCTTTCACTACTGAAAACTGAAGACTTTTCTGCTTAATGAAATTTTAGAAAAACGCATTTTTTTCTCAGAAATTGCGTGTATGTTGATGTCTTTTTGAGCAAAAAAAAAGATCATCAAAATAAGTGGATATTTTCCGGTTATACAGCAGAATAGAGCTTGTTTTGTGGGAAATAAGCGGATGTTTTCCGATTACGCAAAGCAAAATTATTTATTTTCACGTTTTTTAAGTGAATGGTCGGAAAACTTACGGCTATATTAGGTATTTTCAGTGCTATTTCATAATTAAGGGAAATTTCTCCGCTTATCAAACTCGAATTAGCGCCTAATGAACTTGTACAACTCCTCTTATAGCACACAAAGCTTGGGAAAAATCCCAAGCTTTGTGTGCTAATTTAATTATTAAAGAGCCACGGACAATTACATGACCTACAAACCAGGAAAGGCAATTGTTTTTGTGTATTATATTTAAAGATTTGTGTTTCCTACCCTAACTGGCGTTTAAATTGTTTACTAGCAAAGAAGTAAGCGATGACCATAACGCCGACACACCAGATAAGTGCAATCCAAATATCGTTCCCTACTGACCCTTTATATAAAAGGGCACGAATCGTATTCACAATGGAAGTCACGGGCTGATTCTCAGCGAATACACGAACAATTTTAGGCATGGTTTCTGTGGGAACAAAGGCCGAACTGATAAAAGGCAAGAAAATCAGTGGGTATGAATAGGCTGTCGCTCCTTCCATAGACTTCGCTGTCAAGCCGGGAATAACCGCCAACCATGTTAACGCCAGAGTAAACAGCCCGAGTATTCCGGCAACAATAAGCCAATCTAGGATATCCGCGCTAGATCGGAACCCCATTAAGAGTGCGACAAGGAAAACGACCACGAGAGTAAGCCCATTGGAAACAATCGAAGTCAGCACGTGAGCCCACAATATTGACGAACGCTTAATAGGCATCGTAATGAAACGGGCCATTAACCCGCTCTTTACATCTGTAAACAACCGCAAAGAAGTGTATGCGACACCGGAAGCGATAGTAATCAGCAAGATTCCCGGCAATAAATAATTAACATAGTTTTCCGTGCCCGTCTTTATCGCGCCGCCAAATACGTAGACAAATAGCAGCATCATCATAATCGGAGTAATCGCCACCGTGATAATTGTATCCGGGCTGCGCATGATGTTACGCATTAAACGACCTAGTAATACTCCTGTTCTGTTTTTCATTTACTTCTCCTCCTTTTGGCCAATAATTGCGAGGAAAATTTCCTCCAATGTCGGCTGCTTCTCAATGTACTCGACTTTCGTTGGCGGGAACATCTCTTTAAGTTCGGTAAGAGTACCAGTCGTGATGATTTTCCCGCCATGCAGGATGGCAATACGGTCCGCAAGTTGTTCGGCTTCTTCCAGGTACTGAGTCGTCAACATAATTGTCGTGCCGCCATCGGCAAGCTCCTTGACTGTATTCCAGACTTCAATCCGCGCTTCAGGATCAAGCCCTGTCGTCGGTTCATCGAGAAAAATGACTGCTGGCATCCCGATCAGGCTCATGGCGATGTCAAGCCGGCGCTTCATCCCGCCGGAATATTGGTCTGACCGGCGGTTGGCCGCTTCACTCAGACTAAACCTTGCAAGCAGATTGTCGGCGACCTCGGCGGGATTGGAAACTCCCCGCAACTTACCGATCATTATCAAGTTTTCCCGACCAGTGTGCATGCCGTCTAATGATGCAAACTGCCCTGTCAGGCTGATGCTCTGGCGAACTTGATCTGGTTGACGTTGGACGTCAAAACCGCAAATACTTACTTCACCGCCATCGGGCTTCATCAGCGTTGAAAGGATGTTGACTGCCGTCGTCTTACCGGCACCATTTGAGCCTAGCAGGGCGAAAATTTCGCCACGCCGAACATCAAAATCCACCCCCTTTAGGACTTCCTTGTCTTTAAAAGATTTCTTTAACCCATTTACCGAAATCGCTGCATTGTTCATGCTTTTTTCCTCCCTATAAAATGTATTACGGAGCTAGATTGCCTATATTCTCCTATTTATTCCGAATAGTAATCAGTACAACTTAGTACTAAGTTAAAAATATAACTGAACAGTTTGTTTTCAAAAAATCTGTTCAGTTGGGTTGTTCAAAGCTTATTTTTTCTTACCCACACGATTCAGAATGCTTTTGTTCAAATTATTGCGTAACTTATCATCCCAACTTTTCGCTTGATCGATAAGTCCAGTGGCGAATGCTGTCACGTCTTCACCTGTCACTTCCAAAACTTCTTTGCCATTTGCCGCACCAGTTTCAAACAAATCAATGAGATCATACTGAATTCTCAACATATCCATTCCGTTACCAGATGCGAAATTCCACATATAGTTGCAGATCTTTTTATAGGTTTCTGGGTAGTCGCCTGGCAAAGATTCCACACGCGCCATCATTTCTTTGTATTCTTTTTTGTCTTCAAGTATCTTTTTGATGAAATTTACCATGTTATTTAACCTCCTGCATTATTTTTTATTCGTCCATCTTTTCACTTGCTGTTCAACCCTACTCTCAATTTCTTTTTTTAAATCTACGTTCCTTCCTAATATGCTCTCCGATTCTCCATCGAGTTTTGAGAGAGCCATCAATTCGTCGGCAAATGCCGCCACATCTTCACCAGTAACATCTAGTACATGCTTGCCTTCTGCTGCACTAGCTTCAAACAATTCATACAAATTGAAAATTTCTTCTCCAAACCCATATCCGAAATTCCACATGTACTTTTGAATCTTTTTGAACACAAAGGCGTAATCTTTCGGTAGAGAATTTACTTTTTTCATAAATGCTTTGTATTCCTTCTTACTTTCTAAATCGCCAATGATTATCTCTATAAATTTCTTCATATTTTTTCTCCCCCTTTTAGGATATTAATTTTTGACGATACAAAGTCCCATTTTTCCCAAAACAATTCAAGTTCCTCACGGCCTGCCTCGTTAAGCGTGTAAAACTTTCGTGGCGGTCCCATATCCGACGGTTTCTTCTCTATGCTTACAAGTTTTTTCTTTTCTAAACGCACGAGGATCGTGTAGACCGTCCCTTCCACTACCTCGGTAAACCCAAGCTCATTCAGGCGGCGGGTAATTTCGTAGCCATAGGTTTCATGCCGGCTGATAATTTCCAAAACGCAGCCTTCCAGCGAACCCTTCAGCATTTCAGTTAAATTTTCCATATTTATAGCCACCTCTATTTTGTCTGACTTATAATCAGTATTACTTAGTACTGAAATAAATTTTTACGTAATAGCTTTTTGGAACTTCAGCTATTACGTATTACTTATTACAGGTATATCGTAACACACAGTAGTATAGCAGTCAACTGGATTTTTAACTTTTTTTAAAACCAGCTATAGCACAGGAATCATGCTAAATTAACAGCTACACATTTGAAGTTGTAATTCTATCCCGACACAAAAATTGCTTGGGCATCTAAGCATCTTCACATCATATTATATTTGCATTGAAAATTGATAACAGCCCATTCACATGTAAATTATCCTAGCGATTTACCACAGGAATTACAATATAAAGCACCAGCCGTATTTTCTTCTTCGCAATGAGGGCAAATCTGCATTAACTTCCCTCCACAATGACTACAAAACTTTGCATGAATTGGATTTTCTTCGTTACATTTGTGACATCTCATTGAATAGGTTAAGTTTGCTCCATCTTGAATCGCTTTTGAGATTTCCTTTATTCCAGAAGTAGTTTCAGTTGCCAAATAATTGAAGGTATCCTTTACTACTGGAGCATATTCCCTACTTTCAAACCTTGCAATAGCTCCACCATACCCCACACCAGTTAGTAAGAATCCAATAAAAAGAAAAGGCATCACTACAAAAAATAACCAAAAGAATTTTGGTTCTTCAAATCCTTGAAGAGTGAAGATGTCTATAAGTGCAACAATTAAACATATAGCTCCTATAACTAAAAGTGCCGGTCCTAGGATACGAAAGAATAAACGTGTTTTTTTGTGCTGTTCTGTAATAAACTTTTCTTTTCTCATATTCTATCATCCCCTTTCGATAATTAGTCTTAAATACGATTCAATTAAACAATAGGTTCCTGAATTTTTTTCCTTTATAAATAGGAAAGAACCACCGTAAAGGTTATTGGTAATATTTAACTTTTGGTATACTTCAAATTATTAATTCCCATCCAAATGATAGATTAGTTGCACAACACCAGAGGAAAACGTTTTTGTATTAACCGTTTTTAAATTCAACCTTTGTTTTATATCACTAAACAACGGTTTTCCTTCTCCCAAAATAACAGGGTGAACAGATAATCTCAATTCATCAACAACCCCCAAATTGATAAAAGTTGTAATAAGACTTGATCCGCCATATAGCCAGATATCCTTACCAGACTTGTTCTTCAATTTATTTACTTCTTCTAGAATATTATCATTTATGAATATTGCTTTATTATTAGTCCCTTTTTGCATTCTAGAAAACACATACTTTTCTTTACTGTGAACTAATTCCCAAATTTCCTTTTCAGTATCAGTTTCTTCATTTTCAGGAGTAAATTGCCCCCATAAATCGTAGCTTTTTCTTCCATATAAAATTGTATCAATTTGATTTAAGAAATTAATAAATCCCATTTCGGAGTCCATGATGCACCAATCAACTTCCCCATTTTTCCCTTCAATAAATCCATCTAAAGTAACTGCTAAATCTAAAATGATTCTTCTTGGACTTACATTACTGGTCATGATTCCTTCTCCTCACAAATTAATCTTATATATTTCATCGTTACCATATACATAAAGAAACTATCCCCCGCATAAACACAGATCCAATGATAAGTTTATCTTTTTCATCAGTTAGTCGCCATTTTACCTTAGGAGATAACTTCGTTTTTTTTCGATTGCGTATCATTGTATGCATGATTTTCATTGTCCTACCTCTGTGTTTTGTCACGGTATACAAATAGAGTAATTGCATTTAATAGGATCGTAACGGTTACAAGAACTGCCGAAGCAAATGCCACAGCACCTATTGTGTCCATAAGAGCAGATATATCCTCAATTTTTACTAAATGATAACTGTAGAAAACCTGAAAACATATCGAGATAGCACAAGCACTGATACTTATAATGGAAAGAACAACCCATTTTTTGTACTCCTGCTTTTTTTCTCGTAGGAGATTGACAATAGGAAGTATCCAAGCAATTAGTCCAAGCACGAGGCTACCAACATTAAGTGAAGTGAAATCGAACATACATCATTCCCCCTTGTTTAAAACCTAAACGAAAACAAATTTAATTCCCTTTATCCATTTTCCGAATTGTACCATAAATCTCCAAGAATTTATGTATTTATCCAAAAAATGATTATAAACAAAAAACCTACAAACGAGATATTATGTAGGTTTTACTTGATTAATATTTGTTTAGTTCCTTAATAGGTGTTTGAATGATAACTGGTTTCTTTTTAGGATCCAACCATTTTAAGATCCTCACAACATTGGTTTGCGATGTATCAGTACAACCAAGAGTGTAACCACTTCCTACATGGAAGAAGATTGCACTTCCTTTATATGGAGTCCGTTTTGTATTGTAATTAATTACAAAACCGTAGTTATATGCTGAAATATTCATATTCTCAGCACTTTTCCACTGGCTTTTGGTTTTCTTGCGAGATTGCCAAGTGTTGTAAAGTTTAGATTTTGAATCATCCACCCAAACATCATCGGATGTAATTTTTCGGTAAGGTAATTTAGTGCCTGGATTACCGTATCGTCCAAAAGCTGTCCCGATTGTATACTTTCCAGTTGGAGACTTTTTACCGCCTTCACTCATCTTTGAGGCAGGAGTGAATCCATATTTACCAATATGACCTTTAGTTGTTAAAACAGGAATCCATTGTCCTTTAGAATTTTTCTCAAATGTCCTTATTACCGCGGTGGAAGTATTGTAACCGTTAGAAGTGACAAGAATTAATTGCTTATTACTTCCCACTGTTTTTAACCCTGCCGCCAAATTCTTAGGAGTTGCTGGTTTCTTCGTGGTTAGGTATTTATTTGATGCCCAACCGATTTTACTCCCAATGGTTACCTTGTCCCAAGAACCTTTGGTTTGGGTTACTTTCACCGATTGATTCTTCTTAATCGTTGTCACCACTTTGTACTTCGTACCTGCACCAGTTCGGACATTTAATGCACTAGCTGTAACATATTTTGTTTTGCTAGTTGCCGCATGAGCCGGTTTAGTCATATGAAATCCAGCAAATACTACGGAAAATATAACTAAGACTGCAACTATCTTTTTCATCTTTTCTTCCCTCCCTTAATAGTAGTGAAATTAACCTTTATTATTGTTTTAAAACCTGAAGTTTCCTGCAAGGGAAGTAAGTACAAGAGTAATTTTACCATTATCAATTTATAAAATCATTTCCTCACCTTTACAGTTTGAGGGTTTTTGATTAAATGATTATTACCTCCTAATGAATCGGATTACCAGACAAAGTTATTTGATTTTGGTTGTTATAATGAATGTTGATTTCCCTGTGTTTGAGAAATAAACGGATGAATTCCGTTTAACTCGGGAAATATCTATATTTCCCTAAAAATAAAGGAAGTTTTTCAGATTATATGATTCGAATCCTTGGATTCTGTCTTATTTAGCGAGGTTAATCGAAATACCTCCGCTTATTTCCGCTTTTTTAGCCTACCGTACATACATTAGCCGGAAATTATCCGCTTATGATTTCTCATACCTACTTCAGCTTTCCTTCAAATATCGTAAGTATATTCAAATTACGTTTATATCTTATTTCCTTTTAAAAATTAAACGCATAATATCAGCATTTTAGTGTTTGACTTTAGGGTTTTGCATTGGTTTTAAGAAATACAAAAAGCACGGCTAATTCTTTTGCAATGAATTACCATGCTTTTTCGTATGTTATTAAACTTGTTTTTTCATCAAAAGTGAACCCGCTATATTCGCCGGAGAGGTTCTAACAACAGAACCGTCCCTGCGCTATCTTCAATTCTTAATTTCCTTATATAATTAAAATATGAGACTGACAATTATTGAGGAGAGAACGCTTACAAGAGTAGCGCCATATAACAATTTTAACCCGAAACGGGCAACGACATTCCCTTGTTTTTCATTCAAGCCTTTCACCGCTCCAACGATTGTACCGATCGATCCAAAGTTTGCAAATGAGATTAGAAATACTGAAACAATGGCGGTTGTACGCTCACTCATACTGTTTTGTATTTTAACAAAATCAAGCATTGCAACAAATTCATTCGAAACAAGTTTGGTTGCCATGATGCCACCTGCTTTAACAGCTTCATGCCATGGAACACCCATTAGAAAAGCAATTGGCGCAAACACATAGCCTAAAACTCCTTGGAACGAGATGCCGAATATTCCATTGAAAATTCCGTTAATTAAAGCAATTAACCCAACAAAACCAACTAACATTACTCCAACTACTATGGCTACTTTAAAGCCGTCCATAATATATTCGCCAAGCATTTCAAAAAATGTTTGTTTTTCTTGTTCCTTCACTTCAACTATATCTTCTTCCGGTTTCACTTCATATGGATTAATGATAGATGCAATGATAAAACCGCCAAATAAGTTTAATACTAGCGCAGCTACTACATACCTAGGTTCCAACATGGTCATATAGGAGCCAACAATTGACATTGATACGGTCGACATCGCAGACGCACATAATGTGTATAAGCGATTTTTAGATAATAATCCAAGTTGGTTTTTAACAGAAATAAATACTTCATTTTGTCCGACAATTGCTGCTGCAACCGCGTTATAAGATTCTAATTTACCCATACCATTTACTTTACTTAGCACTAAACCAATATACTTAATTATAAACGGCAATATTTTGAAATGTTGTAAAATCCCTATAATTGCAGACATAAATACAATTGGCATCAATACATAAAGGAAAAATGTATGAGCACCTTTATTTGCCATTCCACCAAAAACAAAATCGGTACCCTCATTGGCATAGCCAAGTAATTTTGCAAAACTATCGGCAAAGCCTTTAACTAAAAATTCACCTACACCCGTTTTTAATAGAATTAACCCTAAAACAATTTGAATAACAATCATTACTATGATTGGACGATATTTAACCTTATTCTTATTATTACTTGCTAGCCACGCCAGTAAGAGAACAATAATTAGACCAATAACAGAAATTAAATAATGCATTTTTTTATTCCTCCAAATATCGGTTAAAAAGCTTGTTCCATTTTTCGATATCTTTCTATTAAAATCATAAATTAGTTATCAATGATTGTATTAAGAGCTATTTCTACCATTTCGTTAAAAGATTGTTCACTATCCTTATGAGATGAGCGTTCATTTGTTAATAATTGACTGCCCACTGTCAAAATAGATAGTGCTTTCACACCATATTTAGCAGCTAAAGTATAAAGTGCTGTGCTTTCCATTTCGACCGCTAATACACCGAAATCCATAAATTTGTGGAGTCGATCTAATGTTTCACGGTAGAATTCATCAGAATTATAAATGTTCCCAACAAAGACGTTCACGTTTTTATTTTGTGCTTGCTGATATGCTTTCATTAACAATGAATAATCCGAAGTCGGTGCATAATTACACCCGTGGAAAATTTTCTCCGTCATATTGCTATCTGAAGAAACTGCTTGGGCTAATACAATATCACGAATATTAAGTTCCTTTTGCATAGCACCACATGTACCAATTCGAATCAACTTTTTAACACCATAATCGTTTATCAATTCTGTTGCATATATACTCATCGAAGGATTTCCCATCCCTGTCCCTTGAACCGAAATCGGAACACCTCTGTATAATCCGGTGTAACCATACATCCCTCTTACTTCGTTATAACAATAGGCTTTATCTAAAAACTTTTCTGCTACAAATTTTGCGCGCATTGGATCTCCAGGGAGTAAAACGCGTTCAGCTATCTCTCCTTCTTTTGCTTCCAAATGTACACTCATGTTTTTTCCTCCTTTTAGCTTTATTTTAAAAGTGATACTCATAGGGAAATCGCTTACATTTCCGACTAATTTTCCTATAAGAAAATTGATGAGTTAAACTACATTTAAAATCTACTAAAAGCATAAGTTTTTTTACAATAACAAACTAGACCAAAAACTTACGGAAGGAACAGAAAATAATTGACCAAACTATAAAAGCAATTCTTTACGAATATTATCAAAATCTCTTTTAGTTGGTATTGTAGAAATAATCACAACGGGTACTGTTTTTAACGTTACGGGGATATTACTTATAACGAAATCAATATTATGTTGCTGTACAATTTCATCAGTGAGCCCTTTCATTATTGAAGTATTAATGGTCAATTCATCCCCAATTTCTTTTTTTATCAGTTTCGCTACGTAATGTTGAATTGAAAATTCCTCCCCGATAACAAGAAAAGCTTTTTTACTTTTATAATGTAAGCTTGAACTAACTAGCAGCGTTAATTTTGTTAAATGAAAGTCATTATACGTTACAACAGGGTATGCAGTATTCCACTCTTGCAAGCAAATTTGCACTTCTTGATAATTTTGCTGACATTCTTTTTGAACATACGTATTTAAATTATTATTTGAATTCAACATCAATTCAGGAATTGCATTATCAATTAAAAGCTTGTCAAAAAACTCATCTATTTCCCAAAGAAAACGTTCATTCATATTAAGATTGGGATACACCTTTAACAATAACGATAAAAACCGATCAACCATTTGATGTTCCAGTTTATTTTTGCTTCGCTCAGCTTCCTTCACTTTCACCATTATCGAATGATCGTAATAATTATATTGGCTAGTACTAAATAGTGATTGCATAAAGAATATTTCACTTTGCGACAATTCAATTGCAAACATTTGCTGAAGCATTTTTGCTAAATTTGTCATCGGAAAATAAAACATTCCTTGCTTCCAAGGATAATTTCTTTCAGAAATTGTTACAGATTCACCTTTATTTACTCTTTCTAAAACAATAGCAACTAAAAAAGACAATCTTCTCTTGGAGTTGATAAAATAAACAATATTTTTTTCTTCCTCAATATTTGATATTAATTGATTTATAACGTCAAAATTAACTTTAGTAAAAGGCCATCCTGCAAACTCATAGGCATCACCATACAATTTCCAATAAAAATATCGGATATTAATTTCATTTCCTTTCATTGAAGGTGAAGAATAAGTGATGCGCAGATTATAAGGTTTAAGTACATGATTATTTAATTGCACAATAAGCTTTTTTAAAGAGGAGGAACTCATGAACATTTCTTCAGCTAGTTCCTCAAGTGTGAATCGACCACCATCAGTAAATAACAAATCCATTAATCGAAAAAAAGTGGTTTGTTTAAACATAGTAGAAATCACTTCACTAACAGTTTTGTTTCTTCTATCACGTTGGAGAAAGACCCCCTTTCCCCTGGAAACTTCAATTTTTATACCAGATGGTAGTTGCTTGCTTATCCCTTCAGATATCTTGCTTATTGTTTTATCAGAAACACCTAATTTTTTCTCGATTTCGGCTAAAGTAAACCATCTTTGCTCAGTATCGAGCAATGTTAAAAATTCTCTCGCTATTAAAAAATCCTTATCCATTTTTTCACCTTTTTTCTAGCTAATTTATATCCGTAAAAAAACTCATTATATAAGTATAAATGATAATGAATACAGAATCATAATTTCCCATTAAAGAATTAATTATTGACCCTTTTGAAAAAGCTAGGTGTGATAATTAGTAAACTATATTATAATTATTAAGATAATTAAAACAATTCAAAGGGGAGGATGAGTTATCTATGACACAAGTGATAGGTCATAATTATTATAAAGAATTAATTGATTTACAAGATGTAGAAGGGGTGGAAGCTCAAATTCGAAATTTACTTGAGATTCCGATTGAATCCATTTCTGACCTGGAAAAGTGGTTAAAAAGTGAAAAGGATTTAATGAATAAAATCACGGAGGCGATGACAGGTCACCAAGTCGACTTCTACCGGAATACAGAGGATGCAGAAATCAAGTCGACTTATCTTCACGATCAACAAGTCATTCAACCACTTTTAATGAAATATGAAGCAAAACTGAATGAGAAATTTTGTGGGTCTCCTTATCTACAACAATTAGATGAAAAACGGTACGGCCTAATGCGACGTGTTCGCGAATCCAAAGTTAAACTATTCAGAGAAGAAAACATTCCATTAATGGTAAAAGAGCAAGAGCTCTGTACGAAATATAGTGAAATTATGGGTGGGTTAACAGTTGAATGGGACGGGGAGGAAAAGCCTTTTCCGTTTATCCAATCCCAACTTGATCATTTAGACAGAGCAGTTAGAGAAAAAGCTTATAACAAGATGGGTTCTGCCTTTCTTAAAATTAAACCCGATATGGACGCCATCATGGACGAACTCATTCAACTGCGCCATCAAATCGCTGTAAATGCAGGCTTTGAAAATTATCGCGATTATATGTTTGTGGTCAAAAATCGTGAGTATAGTGTTCAAGATTGCTATGACTTTCATGAAAATGTAGAGAAACATATTATTCCTGCTTGGAATCGACTCGCGGAAGTTTTTAAATCCAAGCTTGGTGTCGATACTTATCGCCCTTGGGATAACACCGCTAAATTGATGAAAAACCCACCATACGCAGAGGTGTCTACTCTTATGGATGGTGTTTCTGAGATGTTAGGGAATACTGACCCATATTTTGCAGAACGTTTCGACTACATGAGAGAACATGGGTTACTAGATCTTGGGGATCGGAAAGGAAAAAGCCCCGGTGGTTTTTGTACCCCATTACCTGTCTCGGGGGATACCTTTGTTTTTGCGAATTTTAGTCCCTCCTTTTTCTCTTTAATCGCATTAATTCATGAAATGGGCCATGCGGTAAATGGATACCTCGAGTATGCAGAACACGGTCCTATTGAGGACTATAAGCACAGAATGGAAATTGCTGAACTGTATTCTCATGGGATGGAATTGCTTTTATTAGATAAGCTGGATCAATTTTATCCTGAAGAAGAAGATTTTAAGAGCGCACAGCGTGAAGAGCTGAGACGGGCGTTTACCATGTTATTCGGTCCATTGTCAGGGGACCTTTTCCAGCATTGGATGTATACGAATCCTACACACACTGCCAAAGAGCGTGATGAAAAATTCTTTGAAATCTCAAAACGTTACGGATTAAACCCTATCGATACTTCTGGGCTTGAGGAGGGAATTGGGATGAGTTGGGTAGGCACCCTTCATTATTTCGAAGTTCCTTTCTATAATATTGAATACTCCATTTCGATGCTTGGTGCTCTACAATTACTTGAGAATTATCGAAATAACCCAGAGCAAGCTATCGAATCCTTTAAAAAAGGCGCAAGTGCGGACTACAATCAATCCATCGCAGCTATTTATAAAGAAACTGGGGTAAGTTTTGATTTTTCAGAGCCGGCTGTAAAGCGAATGGGTGAATTTCTGGAAAAAGTCATTCAAGAGATTCATTAATAAAGTGTGAGCACTGGAATGGTTCTTAGTAGAGGACAATCGGAAGTTGCGTGCAAAAAGGTACAGCTAGTGAGATTTTCTAGTTGTACCTTTTGCTTTACAGTCAAAAGATCTGTCCACAATATTTGGGATTGCTCGAGAAGTATGAAGCCGCGGTCCCAGCTAACTCTTTGTGTAAATTCTGCTAGTATTTTTTCTGTTCAGTAAAAATTTAGTCCACCCTTCTTTTTTATCCTTGTTTTTGAGCAATAATAATGTATATTGCTTCATTTGCAACTTTGTTAGAAGGAAGTATTTTTTCCTTGATATCGAATCCCGAATTTAGTAATTCTTGTTCCATTACAGATGAATGGACTCTTGGACTAACAGATGTCTCTTTTGGTTCAAATTCTACACATAAAAAGTATCCTTTCTCTATTAGTACTCTGTTTATTTGTTTCAAAGTATTGGATAAAGGATTAACCTCATGTAATGCTATGGACGCTAAGGCAATATCAATTGTGTTGTTTTCCAGTGGAATATTCTCAAAACTGCCCTCTATAGTTTTAATATTATCTAGTTTTTCTTTTTTGGCTTTCGATTCCAAATAGGTAAGTATATCTACATCTAAATCTAATGCATAAACAATACCGTCAATTTGTTTAGCTGCAGGAAGTGCCAAATAACCTGTTCCTGCACCTAAGTCCAAGATATTGTCAGATCTCTTTATCGGGAGCAAATTTAACAAGTCTTCTGCTGGAAAATTATTTTTTCTATCAGCATTTTCTAGCATATTGATCTTTCTTGTTAATTTTTCACTATTATTTTGTCTCATATCTTCCTATTCCCCTTTTAATTATTGTTTCTAAAGACTAACTTTAGAAAAACATAAATGTATTTGTATTTTATCGATCGACATAACAGACATTTTATATCCTTAATTATGGTATAGACAACACCATTTAATCATGTTGTTGTCTTTTTAACAATCAAATCTGCAATTGTTTGCTTTCTTAGTTCTTCCTCCATTTTTTCTTCTGATCTTAATATGACTTTTTGAATTGCACATTCAGTTCCATGATCAAAATCACATTCAAATAATGAAGACTTTCCTTCTATTGCATAGATAATATCGAGAAAAGAAATAGTTTCCCACCCTTGGGCTAACGAGTATCCACCATTAGCTCCTGAAGCGGAAGTAACCATGCCTTCTTTAACAAGCTTTGTTAGAATCTTTGATAAATAAGTAGGTGATACTTTTTGCTGTTCTGCTAGCATCTGCACACCAACGGGTTTGCTGGAATTTGAAAATGCTAAGTATGCCATAGTATGAAGAGCATAATTAGTGGCTTTTGAATACTTCAATGTTTTTCATCCTCTCCTAACAATAAAGGACTTTAAGAGTCTTTAATATCTATTATTGTTTTAGTTGTTTTGATTGTCAAGTTTAAGGTAATTCTATTTATTAAATTTACACAATCTTATATGTTACTTTTCCATTAGCTTTTATTGAAAAAAATGTGCCTAAACCCCAGTGCATTAATGCATTAACATACCGGGGGGCAGGCATCAAAGTACAGAAATACTTCAATTACTTAATTTGATACATTTAAAATGAGTTGCGATACACACTCCACATGGACGGAGTGTATGTGGCAACTCATGGAATGCCGTTGAAGTTTGCGGGCTTAATAATTTGCCCTTCTTGTCTTCGGTTGTTGTCTTTCTTTATTAAGGAAGCGTACGATTGCAAAATAAGCTTTTTATTTTAACCTTATCCTTACTTTCATTCGTTGGGATATAGAGTGAATTTTCTTATTCCACTTATGATTCGTAAAAGGTCACAATTACTCCATCAATATTGTTACCTGAAATCTCGTACTTGTGATTTTCCGGTATATTAATGGTCATGTTTTCGGAATAAGGGTAATACGAAACATTATATTTTTTACCATCAACTTTAACAGAAACCTTCTTCTCCTCCTTGAGGTAATCCAAATACTCTTCTAAAACAAAATTCTTCTCTTTCATAATCGCGCTATGCGGTAAACCAACATAGCGGATATGCCACGGTTCATTTTGAATTCCCGTTATGTCCGTTTTATCCCCTGGGTATCGTAAAATAAACCCGTATTTCCAAGCGTTATTTTCAATCCACTTTCCCTCAGGCGCTTTCTCCATCTTCATATGGGTAGTTCCAACATCTAGCGATAAGCCCAAATTGTGTTCGCTATAGCCGGCGGGCAAGGCACGGTTGGAACCCATTTCTTGATAAAGTTTATTTTGCTCATCAAAGTTACGAAAACCGCTTGTAATGAAAAAATTAAACTCTTTATTTTCTTCCGCATCAAGGACCATATCCGAAAATTTACGTGCTAAATCTTCAGATAAATATGTTTTGTTGTCAAATAAGCTGTATCCTTTTACCAATTTATTGTGAGTAGATAGATTAACGACATCTGATTTAATACTTTTCGGATGAACCGGGTACTTACTGTTGACTAATAGTAAATTTCCTTGATAGATTTGTTCTGCTGAAATTTCTACTGTTTGGATATTTTCAGAAGCCTTGTTATACTTTACTTTATCATTCTCATAATCAGTTATTAGAATATCCTCTTCATCTTGAAAGAACGGTACTATCTTAAATGCTGTCACACCTAAGAGTATTAAAAAAATTAATAAAAATCCCCACTTCTTCAATTTTTAGTCTCCTCCTTATTCTTCTTTGCTTAAAAGAATAGGTAAAACTATTTAAAAAAAAGGTAGGGTAAATCTTAAATCTTTCTTAAATCATGTACTTAAAGTGAGTCTATCCTAACTATTTTGTTCACTTTCCTTTGGTAATCGGACTTCAAAAATTGTCTGTAATATGCTGCTTTGGACAGTAATCGATCCATTATGCTGCTCCACAATATTCTTTGCAATGAACAAGCCGAGACCAGTGCTACCCTCTTGATGGGTTCGTGCTTTGTCACCAGTATAGAACATATCAAAGAGATGCGGGAGTTCTTCCGGTGGAATGCTATCTCCATAATTCACAACTTGAACTACTGCTTCATCTACATCAAGAAAACCGTTAATATCGATATACTGACCGTCATAACCGTAACGAATGGCATTACTTATAAGATTTTCAAACACTCGTGCTAACAAATCTCCATCACCACAAATGGGTAAGTGGGGTGTACTATTCATCCGGGCAATCAAATGGTTCTTTTCGAATACAGGATACAATTCTTCCTTTAATTGATTGAGTAGGTCAGTTAAATTTATACTCTTTTTTTCAACTCGCAGCATTCCATAGTTCATTTTAGTTATCTCGAATAATTCATCAATTAGTCTTTCTAAACGTTGAGATTTTGTAAAGGCAATCGATAAATAATGTCTGACCTGTTCTTTAGTCAAGTTCTCTTCCTTAATAAGCAAATCCAAATATCCTAAAACGGAGGTAAGTGGTGTCCTCAAATCATGGGCTAAATTTACGACCAATTGATTCTTACTGCTCTCCGAGAAATCACCTCTTTCCATGGCTTCTTTTAACTTTTTACTTGCGAGATTAATGTCTTTCGCAATATCGTTAAACTCATCGTTTGATTTGATTTCAACATGATGTTGAAAGTCGCCACGAGCAAGGTAGTGAATTCCTGTTGAAATCTCATTGAAATAAGTGGAATAGCGCTTCGAAAGGGTAAAGAAAAACAATATTGAAAGTGGAATAAATATAAGTAAAAAGAAATTAATGTCTCCAATTTTGTACATAAATGAACGAAAATGGGCCAATGGATCACCGTAATCAACCCGGGTATGATAATAATATTGAAGTACTTTAAAGATTATATAAGTTATAGAACCAGACAGAAACATACTTAATCCAAATAACACAATCATTTTTGAGCGAAAACTTTGTACGATTTTACCCATTAAATGTATACCCGATTCCCCACACAGTTTTAATGAAATTGTTTTTCCGGTTATCTTCTTTAAGTTTTTTTCGTAATGTACGAATATGAACCATAACTGTATTCCCACCTTCAAAATAGGCATCGCCCCACACCTGCTGAAAGATATTTTCCGCACTATAAACTTTCTTTGGATGACTGGCTAGTAAATACAAAATATCAAACTCTTTTCGTGTTAGCTCGATACTTTCCCCATATAGAGTAACTGTTCGTTGAGAAGGAGAAATAACTAATCCACCATATTCCACGCATACGTTATTTTTTGTATCTATTTTAGGTTGATTTAGCTTTATATAACGTCTAAGCTGAGCATTTACACGAGCAACCAATTCTATCGGGGTGAATGGTTTAGTCATATAATCGTCTGCTCCAATTACCAGTCCCTGTACTTTATCGAAATCAGATGTTTTAGCACTCAAAAATATGATAGGCATATTATGCTGTTCACGAATGCAGCGGGTCACCTCATATCCATCCAATTTCGGCATCATAATATCCAAAATCAGCAAATCAAATACCTGAGTCTCGACAACACGAACAGCCTCTTGTCCATCCGAGACTTTAAAACACTTGTACCCTTCTTTTTCTAAATGAATGGTAATCAGATCAGCAATTTCCTCCTCGTCATCGGCAATTAATATCGAAATATCTCTCATTTTATCACCCCCTAAATAAAGTTAACATACAGCTATATAACAAGTCCTATTCATTTTTTTATATTCGTGCCTGCCGCAACCCGAATTTTCTTGTTCACAGCTTTGTTGATCCGCTGCTAGAAACTTAAGAAGGCAACGCCCAAAGGGTTAGTTGCCTTTCTTTAAAATGAGTTGCGATACACACTCCACATGCGCAGTCTGCGGAAACATATCCACCGGCTGCAAATACTCTACCTGATATTTCTTACTTAATATCTGTAAATCCTTTGCCAAAGTAGACGGATTACAGGATACGTAAATAAACTTCTTCGGCTTTACCTTCAAAATGGTTTCAAGAAATTTCGGATCGCAGCCTGTTCTTGGAGGATCAACAACAACGACATCAGGACGCCAGCCTTCTTTCACCCATTTTGGCATAAGTTCTTCGGCTTTGCCGGTGAAATAGGTTGCATTTTCTAAGCCGTGCTTTTTGGCGTTTTTCTTTGCGTCTTCGATTCCTTCAGGGATGATGTCCATGCCGCGGATTTCCTCAGCTCCGTCAGCAAGCCATAGACCGATTGTTCCAACTCCGCAATAGGCGTCAACAATTTTTTCTTTTCCCGTTAACTCGGCTGCTTTTTTTACTTCGTTATATAATTTGACTGTCTGTTCGGGATTGAGCTGGAAGAATGCACGAGCAGATAGTTCATAGGTGAATTCTTCTAGTCGTTCCTCGACGATTTCTTTTCCTGATAGATGAATCGTTTCATCCCCTAAAACGATGGATGTCCGTTTTGGATTGATGTTTTGCATGACTGAAACGACTTCAGGAAGGCGATTTTTGATTTCTGAAATTATTGCTTCTTTTCGTGGCAGTTCTTTTTTTGCTGTAACAAGCATGACTTGGACTTGTCCCGTTTGAATCCCGACTCTAGTAACAATCGTACGCACGATGCCTTTTCTTGTTTTTTCATTATATATAGGGATTTTGAAGTCAGCGAGAATTTGTTTGACGACATTTGTTACTTTATTCGTTACTGGCTGTTGGACGATACATTCCGGAATGTTAATTAGACGATGGGAATCGATGCTATACATTCCTGCCATGACTTTTCCGTGATCGAAGCCAACTTGGAATTGGCTTTTGTTACGGTAATGCCATGGGTTGTCCATTCCGATTGTTGGGCGTATATCCAACTCTTCAATCGCAAAGAGTGTGTGTCGTTCGATTGCTTGGATAAGTATGTCGCGCTTTTCTTTCAATTGTTGACTGTATTCTAAATGCTGGAGCTGGCATCCACCGCATTGTTCATAGACAATGCACGGTGCTTTCACGCGATGTTCAGAGCGTTTGCGTACCTTTTTGACAATGGCTTCTGCATATTTTGGGTGGGCTTTTGTTACCTCAACAACAACCTCTTCACCAGGTAGTGCACCAGGTACGAAAACGACTTGTTTTTTAAAATAGCCGACACCTTCTCCGTTTATTCCTAAACGCTTAATTGTTAATGGGAATTGTTGTTTTTCTTTTATTAAAAGGGTTTTTTCGTTTTTCAATATTGATCACTCCGCTGTCTCGATGCTTCTCCATAAGTAAAGGGAGGCATAGCTTAAATATGGATGCCATTCCTGACTAAAATTTTCCATTTCTTCATAGGTTGGCTTTTTTTCCAGGTTAAATAATTTTTTTATCGCATTTTGAATACCAATATCTGCTAGCGGGAATAGGTTCGGTCTTCCTAAACCAAACATTAGAAAGTTTTGTGCAGTCCATGGGCCGATTCCGCGTATTTTCACTAATGTTTTCGTGACTTCCTCGTCGGATTTACTGGCAAGCTCTTGTAAATTAAGTTCGCCGCTTGCAATCAATTTGGATAAGCCAATCAAGTACTCCGCTTTTCGTTGACTGAATTTCATCGAACGTAATTCTTCGATTTCAATTTTAGCCACTCTTTCGGGTGACGGATAAAACCACACACCATCCTGCTCGAATCCATATGTATGAACGAAGTCTTCCGTCAATGCCATCGCAAATTTCATATTTAATTGCTGGTGAATAATGCATTTAACTAAACAATTATATGGTGAGAAATCTAATATAATCGGTGTTCCGCGATTAAGTGTAAAGATATCTTTTAAAGAAGTCTGCCTGAAATGATCATTGATTTGATGTAGGGTTACATTCCATTGAAAAATGACATATACTCGCTCAATCACTTGTACCTTCGTTTGATTGTTTTTTCCTTTTATTATAAAACAAGGATCATCTGTTGTTCCTATTGCTTGAACGCTGACTACTTCAGCTTCAGGCTCATATATAGGGATATTGATCAATCTTAATTCACTATGTACATCATTTAATGGGTCGATAGATTGTCTTTGTAGTGCTAAATCGAAATTATATGGCCCTTCTATTTTCACCGTTTCTTCCCACATATTCCCCACCCGTTCCGTGTTTAATGCTCTTTCTGAAAAGCTTTTCTGTATTATATCACAAAGCAATCGTCAATGCGGTTTAGATCAATATAGTGGAAAACACCATAAAATACCTGTTTACAAATTTCGACATTTTCTCTACATCCTCGATAAATATGTTATAATATATATAGATAAATAATATAGCATACATTCAAGGAGCGTTATGGATAAAAACTTCTTATCAAGTCAAATTGGACAACAATTGCGCTTTTATCGCCAACAGCGGCAATTGTCATTAGATGAGCTTTCAGAAATTACCGGAGTAAGTAAACCAATGCTAGGACAAATTGAACGAGGAGCATCGAATCCAACGGTAGCTGTCCTATGGAAAATTGCATCAGGGTTACAAGTTCCGCTTGCTTCTTTTCTCATGAAAAATCCTTCTATTAAGTTGATTCGAGAGGCTGAACAGCCCTTTTTTAAAGAAGATCATCATTTATTTGAGGCATTTACCAATTTTGCTTTGCCAGGTATTCCTTTAGAAAACTATCGCATTCGCATGCATCCGGGTTGTCTTCGTCAATCGGAAGCTACTGGTATCGGAGTTACAAAAATGATCACAGTTTATTCCGGCGTTCTTTCTATTGAAATAGGCGAAGAAAAACATACGTTGCGAAAAGGGGATGCAATCTCTTTTTCAACCGATGTGCAACAAACATATCAAAATTCACATGAGGATATTTGTGAATATCATATGACCATTCATTACTCCAGTCCATATATGAACGCACAAACGAGCTGCTAACTTTTATGAAAGAGGTGCTTTTTTTGGCAAAAGTAAAAGAAACGATGTATTATTTGAATAATCCTGAGCGACACATCATTATGTTGGCTTCAGAAACGCAATTGAAATATGAAGGCATTATTAAAGAAATATTTGGTGTGGCATGTGAAAGTGATTTGCAAATGATGATTAAATTTAATAAAGGATTTAAAGAAAGCATATGCCACGAGTTCGGAGTAGACGAGAACAAGATTACACTTAGCATGGTTTTCCGTCAAGCAACTAATGAGGATTTAGTTGAAAATATGCCGATGGGAAAAGAAGACCCGATCACAACATATTAGCCAGTCATAACCGACTGGCTTTTTATTTAGTCTTATGCATTAAATCCTTATTTCGTATCTTTTTTCTTTGCCAACTGGGTTTTATCTTTCGTTCCAGGTGGCTGCTCAAGCCATGCATGCTTAATCATAAGATCAGCCCCGTCTTTAGCATATTGGGCAATTTCAAATGATAATCTCTCATAATTGAGAATAAGATCACTTCTTTGACTTGCCGCTGCTGCAGTCGCATAGTTCCCCGTTCCGGCGGCACTTAGTAATCCCATATGAAAAAGTGTTAATTTATCCGAAAATGGTGGAGTGGTAGAATCGGTAATACTAATATCAGATGAAACAGGTGGCTGAATATCATTATTAAGAAGCGCCTTCGTAAATACTTGAATATGCTTTTCTGAAATATCTTTCCCTCTTAACATCCATTGCTGTATCTCTTTTCTCGGAGATATTTGAGCGAAACTAATCGCCAATTTTGCTCCCATAAGATTTGTTTGGATGTTCGTGTATAGATGGGAGATTTCAATGACATTAAGTGGTCGTTGTGAGCTAAAAAGAGAAAAACCACTTAAATATTTATGTGTATCAACAAAATCACTTGATGTTGGATAAGAAATATATGGTGCTCGTACAAATAATCCTTTTGAAAGGGAAACGTCCATACCTTTTTCATATAAATCAGATACTTCTTGGAGTCCTTCCCTGAAATAAGTACGGATGTCTTTACGAGCACTCATCGCAATAAATCCTCCATACCCGATTAATCCAAACTTCGCCATGTTTTCTATATAAGTAAGGATGAACATATCTGTATAAAGACGTGGTGCATTCAAATTTACATCGTTTTCGAAGGAAAATCCCGTAGGAATCGGAAGCTTTTCCTCTTTAAATAGTGCCGTTAGTTTTTCAATATGGGAGGCTGCTAAATCATAGGAATATTTAACAACCGAACGAATTTCTTCATCTTCCAAATGCTTTAAAAAATATCCTAAAATGCATTTGGACATACTGTCTTGCATATATGCAGTCCAAATGCAGGCGATTTCGGCTGATGTTAATAATGGGCATCGGTCACTCATTACAAATTCCTCCAAGTAGTATCATTTATTACAGCTAAGGGAGAATCATTTAAACTTGTCTATACGTTTAAATTTATATCCACGTGCTTTCAAGTCTTGGATTACTTTTTCGAGTGCATCCGCATTATCTTTGGAAACAGTATGGAGTAAAAGTACGGCACCTGGGTGAACTTGGGCCATGATATTATCATAAGAATATTTCCAGCCTTTTTGTTGATCCACCAACCAATCTTTAAAGGCGAGTGACCAAAGGACATGGGTATATCCTTCTTCATTGGCAAGCTGCATTGTTCTCTCACTTAAGATTCCTCTCGGTGGCCGTAAATAATGCATTTCTTTTTGCTTTGTTATTCTAGCTGTCTGATCCTTCACTTTTTTTAATTCTTCTTTTAATTTTTCATCCGATACTTGCGTTAAATCCGGATGGCTCCAGGAGTGATTCCCAATGAGATGACCTTCATTAACCATTCGTTGAACAAGCTCGGGTTTCGATGTTAAATAATGACCAGTTACGAAGAAA